>JAIPBB010000152.1 GCA_021739805.1 Saprospiraceae bacterium
CTATTCCCTGGAATGATATCGATACTTCCTCCATGTTCACAAAAGCAGTTTTTAGTCCATCTGTACCGATTTTCGAAGATTTTGCAATACATATTGATTTTACTGACTTTATTGCTAATGACGATACCATAGGTTTTGTTTGTGGAGCTGATGGAACAGGAACCGGAATAAGTATTCCCGATTACACTATGTTTAAATTTAAATCTACATTTTCAGGCAATTATTATTGGTCAGATATTTCATTCTTTCATTCAGGTCTGAATGTTTGTCTGGCAATTTGGCCTGTTGTTGATGAGTCAACAGCCGATATTGGAGGTGATTATTTTGTAAATGGAATTAAACTTGGACAAAACTTCCCAAATCCGGGTATTAATTCTACTCAGATTGAATACGAATTAGAAACCAATTCAGAAGTTACAATTGAAATTTTTAACCAAAAAGGTGCAAAAGTAATAGAGTTAAATGAAGGAAACAAAACAAGAGGAAAGCATTCAACCACAATTGAACTTTCAAATTTTTCTAGTGGAATTTATTACTACTCATTAAAAGCAGGAAAAAATAGGCTTACTAAAAAGATGAGCATAACTAAATAACAAAAAATCAAAACTGTCTTAAAAGCCTAATATCAAAACTATTATAAACTTTTAAGGCAGTTTTTTTATATTTACTTAAAAATAACTGCAATTTTAGTTGCATAACTAAATATTTAGTTATATATTTGCAAACAAAATTTCCGGAAACGGATTTTTTAATACAATAAATAACTAATTTTTTAGTTATAGAACTAAACAAACAGTTAAACCATGAAAGAGTTAACAAAAGCAGAAGAACAAATTATGCATATTTTATGGAAGCTTGAAAAAGCTTTTGTAAATGATATTGTAGAAAAAATGCCTGAGCCTAAACCTGCTTACAATACAGTTTCAACTATTGTAAGAATTCTTGAAAGAAAAGGATTTGTCGGATATAAAGCCTATGGAAAAACTCACGAATATTTTCCTTTGATTCAAAAAGAAGAATATACCAGTAAATTTTTCAATGGATTTTTAAAGAATTACTTTGATAATTCATTTCAGAATATGGTCTCATTTTTTAGCAAGGACAAAAATCTCAGCACCAAAGAAATGGAAGAAATAATTAAAATATTAGAATCAGAAGTTCAAAAAACAAAACAAGATGAATAATATAGCTTTATATCTTTTGCAGTCTTCAATTTGTCTTATAGTATTCTATGGGATTTATTGGCTTTTCTTAAGAAAAGATACATTCTTTAATGTAAACCGATTTCTATTAACAGGTTCAATAGTGTTTTCGTTAACAATGCCTTTGTTAGACTTTAGTTTATCAAAAGGTATTGCAGGCAATTACTACTACATACTTGAATCAATAGATATAACGGCAAATGGAAATAGCATTTCCGGCTGGAATATAAACTTTAATCAATTGCTAGCGACAGTTTATATTACCGGCTTCATCATATTTTCCTTAAGATTTCTTGTTCAGTTATTGCAAATTTATTTCCTGGTAAAGCGCTATGGTATAACCAGCCGGGAAGGATTAAAATTTGTATTTCTGGATAGGACTTATTATCCATTCTCATTTTTCGACATCATTTTTCTGAACAAAAAGGACATTCACAAAGATGACATTGACAGCATTATTGCTCATGAGCATGTTCATGTTAGACAAATGCACACAATTGACCTGATGATTATAGAATGTGCAACAATTATTCTATGGTTTAATCCTTTTGTGTGGTTTTACAGGTATTCAATTAAAACTCTGCATGAATTTCTTGCTGACGAAGGTGTTGTTTTAAATGGGTTTGACAAAATTAACTATCAAAAACTTATGCTGGCACAATGTGTTGGTGTTCAAGTTAATGATTTAACAAACAATTTTAATCATTCATTAATTAAAAGGAGGATACAAATGTTATCAAAATCAAAAACAAAAAAAGCAGCATTGCTTAAAATGCTAATTATTTTGCCAATAACTTTATTCCTAACCATACTTTTCGCTTTTAACTGGAGAGCCGGTGATGTGAAATATTTGGATAATATCACAAATCCAGCCGCAATAAACTATTTTTCATTTGGCAATAAGGATACTTCAAAAGTATATATGGAAGTAGAAGAAAAGCCTGAGTTTATTGGTGGAGATGAAGCTCGGATAAAATTTATACAAAGTAATTTAACCTATCCTGAATCAGCAAGAAAAAATGGCATTCAAGGAACAGTTTATATTGAATTTATTATAGAAAAAGATGGAACTGTTAGCGATGTTAAAGTGCTCAGAGGTTTTAATGAGGATTGTGAGAAAGAGGCTGTTCGGGTTGTTTCGGCTATGACAAAATGGAAGCCTGGCAAAATGAAAGGCAAACCGGTTAGAGTAAAATTTGTTATGCCTATAAAATTTAAGCTTGGTGATAAATAATAGTTGAGCTTATTTATTTTATTTGTGCAAAATCTAAAGTTTATTGGAATTCGTTTCAATAAACTTTTTTTAATTTCTTCAATTATTTCAAGATAATTCTTCACTTTTTAATTCAAGAGATTATCAATCTAACAATTATTGTTATCAAGTTTGACAATATTAAAATTCCTAAAACTCTACTTGTTTTATTTACTATTTTTTTCAGCTTCAGATTTGGATTTTTCTCTTTCCATTTGAATGTAAACATTGCTGAAAGCATTAAATCATATGATTTAAATAAAAAAGGATTTAGTATAGGGAAGAGTGGGAACTTCTCACTATCTTGTGAGTAATAAATCCAAATGTTTACATAAAAGATCAATCCATAACTTAATAATGTGGTTATGATTTCAACAATTATAATGATTGCGATTAGGTCGAGCATTACAAATATTTATTACTATTGCGTAAAAACAAACTGCAAAATATTAGCTCCCATTTTTAAAGCTTTAACTCTTGTTTCTTCTGAATCCAGGTGAACTTCAAAATCTTCCCAGCCATCGCCAAGGTCGCATTCGTAGGTATAAAAACAAATTAATCGTCCTTCGTAAATCAAACCATAACCTTTTGGTGGCTTATTATCGTGTTCATGGATTTTTGGCAAACCCTGATTGAAATCGTATTTCTGATGATAAATTGGATGACTGTAAGGCAATTCAACAAAATCAAGTTCAGGAAAAACTCTTTTCATTTGTGGTCTTATGAATTTATCAAGCCCATAATTATCATCAATATGAAGAAATCCACCTGAAATTAAATACTTCCTAATGTTATTTATATCTTCATCTGTGAAAACAATATTGCCGTGTCCGGTGAGATGTACAAATGGGTAGTTGAAAATCTCTGGGTCATCAGCTTCAACAGTTGCATAATCAGAGTTTAAATTTGTGCCTAGATTTCTATTGCAAAAATTAATCAAATTTGGTAAAGATGTTGGGTTTGCATACCAATCTCCTCCCCCTTTATATTTTAATAAAGCGATTTGAGTTGTTGATTGAGAATATAGATTTCCGGCAAATATGATTAAAACTAAAATCAAAATGCCTGTAAATGTTTTTTTCATAATCTAAATTTCTAATTTCTAATTTCTAAATCCTAAACAATATCGAAATTACAAATATTCAATATTTTAAACAATTTAACAATTAAACCCTGATGTAATAGTTACAATTCGTTTCACATTCCATCCATACGGATTTGCTTCGCTTCACAGTGTAAACAATTGAACAATTGAACAATCAAACATCATTAGTTAAATTAACAGTATGGCAAGCAACTATTCCTGCTGTTTCTGTTCTTAAACGGCTTTCGCCCAAACTTATTGGAATAAAACCTGCTTTTTTTGCAAGCTGTATTTCTTTGGAACTAAAATCGCCCTCGGGTCCAATTAGAACCAAAACGTCATTGCCAAATTTATATAAGTTTTTTAAATTCTCTTTTTTGTTATCTTCACAATGTGCAATAAACTTCTGACCATTAAAGTCTTTCTTTACTAAATCATTGAAGCTCGTAACAGAATTTAAAACCGGATGATATGCTTTGAGTGATTGTTTTATTGCAGATGTTAAAACTTTATTTAGCCTTTCATGTTTAATTACTTTCCTTTCTGAGTGATTGCAAATAACAGGAGTGATTTCATCAATTCCAATTTCAGTAGCTTTTTCAAGAAACCATTCAAAACGATTAATATTCTTTGTTGGAGCAATTGCTATATGTATTCTGAAATCTCTTTTTCCAAATTCATTAATAGTTTTCAAAATTTTAACTTTCAACTGCTTTGAAAAATCATCAATAATTTCAGCTTCATATAATCCCCCCACTCCATCGGTTAAATGAATTGAATCCCCGGTTTTTAGCCGAAGGACTTTTTTACAATGCCTTGACTCTTCTTCGTTTAAACTGTAAAAATCATCTGTTATATCTGGTGTGTAGAAAAGATTCATTATTTGTAATTTATTATTTATTCTAATTGCCTTCTACTTAGCTTTTTTCCTTTAGCCAATTGACAATTGTCAATTGGCAATTGTCAATTGCCGAACACTGAATACCGTCATCCACCTACTCCTTCTCCTTAGCCTTAACCTACTCCTTCTCCTTAGCTTTTCTCCTTTTATCAACTCGTTTGGAAATAATAATGCTTACTTCATACAAAAGAATTAATGGAATTGCGACTAATATCTGACTAAAAACATCCGGTGGAGTAATTATAGCAGAAAGAATGAAAAATACTAAAATTGCATGTTTTCTATATTTTTTTAAAAAGCCCGGTGTTACTATTCCAAATCTTGATAAAAAATAAATTAAAACAGGCAGTTCAAATACTAAACCTGTTGATAAGCTTATCATCACAACAGTAGAAATATACGAACCAAGTTTTATCTGATTTATAACATCATCAGAAATCACATAATTACTCAGGAAATTAATAGTTAAAGGATCAATTACATAATATCCAAACAGAACACCTATCAAAAATAAAATCGAAGTGACAACAACAAAGCTCCCTACTCCCTTTTTCTCTGTTGAATATAAAGCAGGCTTAATAAACCACCAGATTTCTAATAATAAATAAGGAAAAGACAGAATAAGTCCAGCAATAACAGTTACTAATAAATGAGAACGAAACTGTCCGGCTAATTCAATATTAATTATCTCGAAATCATTTTTATTAATACATAAAAGTTCAGTATTGAAGAGATGACCAAATTTGCAGAAAAGTATATTTGAAATAAACCCTTCATCCTTTGGTGCTAAAATAATCTGGTTATAGATAAAATCTTTAAAAAAAAAGGCAGCTATTGATATAATTGTAATAACGATTACTGACCTAATTAATGTATATCGTAAAGCCTCGATATGACCTAAAAACGTAGAGTCATTATCTGATTTTGAAAATATTGTATAACGTTTGGACATGCGAATCAAAAATTATTATTTAGCTTTTGTGTCTTTAACTTTAGCCCTAACATTTGAGAAACTAGATTTTCCGGTGATAGTCTCCTTAACATCTTTCACATCTGAAACAACTTCATTATCTTCAATTTCTTTCTTTATAGTTTCTTTAGTTTCTTTAACAGCAGCAACCACTTCATTCCCATCAATTTCTTTCATTATTGTTTCCTTAGTAGAATTTGTTACATCCTTAAATTCCTTTATTCCTTTGCCAAGTCCTTTCATAAGTTCGGGTAATTTTTTCCCACCAAAAAGAACTAGAATTATTATTGCTATTATTATCAACTCTTGTCCGCCAAGTATTCCAAGTAGTATTGTTTCGCTTATCATTTCTTTAATTTTTAATATGCTAATTGTATCTATTTACAGTCTTTTAAGTATTTATCAGCTTTATCATTTCCAAGTTCTTTCGACTTTTTAAAATCCCGACAAGAATTTTCATTCTGTTTTAGATTAAGATAGACTATTCCTCTTTGAAAATATGCATCAGCATTTTCCGGTTTTATCTCAATTGCTTTGTTTAACGACTCAATGGCATCTTGATATTTTTCCAGTTTATTATATAATATTCCTTTGTTAAGGTGAGCTGATGCATAGTTAGGAAAAACATTCAAAACTTGGTTGTAGTCAGCAATTGCTTTTTCAAATTCATTTATTATTTCATAAGTATTTGCTCTTTTAATATAAGCAAAAACAAATTCACTGTTTAATTCAATTGCCTTGTTATAATCCTTAATTGCTAAATCATATTGTTTGAGTTTTGAATAAATTGAACCTCTGTTTAAATAAGCATCTGCAATTGTTGAATCAAGGCTAAGAACTTTATCATAATCTAAAAGAGCTTTTTTATTCTTATTCAATCTTTCATATGAAATTGCACGGTTGAAATAAGCATTAAGATAATCAGGCTTTAGTTCAATAGCTTTTGTGTAATTTTCAATCGACTCCTTATATTCTTTCTTTTGGTTTTGCATAAGTCCTGCCTTAAAGAAGTCTTCGGCAGTTTGTCCCTGACTACTATTATAAAAAAGAAAAATGCTAATAAAAACTAATATTGTTTTGTAATTCATAATTCAAAATTTCGCTTACAAACTTAATAAAAAAACCTGTTAAAAAATTTCTAACAGGTTTTATATTTCCGGACTTTAATTTCATACTAATCCATAAGATATCTCATCAGGGAGTTCGTTTTTTGCATTTGAAGTTGATGGAAAGTGTTTTCTCAACTGCTCTCCAGCCTTAACAATTCCTTCTGCCAGCCCCTCAGAAAATCTTTCATCCCTGAAATAATTCAATAACAATTGTTTAATTCCATCCCAAAAATCATCTTCAACAGCATCGTTAATTCCATCATCTGCAATAATAGCAAACTTTCGATTTTTAACTGCAAGGTAAAACAGCACTCCATTACGAAGTTTTGTGTTTTGCATTCCTAATTCATCAAACACTTCTTTGGCTCTTTTATTAGCATCACCTTCGCAAACATTTTCAATATGTACGCGAACCTGTCCACTTGAATCAACCTCGGCATTTTGAATTGCCAGAATTACATCTTCTTCTTCAATTTCAGTAAAAAAATCTAACTTATTATTATCCATTAGAATTATTTAATTATGCTAACACTTCTTTTAACAAACTCCGTCAGTTTCTGACCTGTTAGCATATTTTGAGATAATAATGCTAAATCCACAAGCTGTTTTACTAATTCAGTCTGTTTAGCTTCATCTTTTTCATCAAGAATTTGGCTAATAATTTCATGATTTGAATTAATAACTAAATTGTAAGTATCGGGCAATGCACCCATATAACTCATTCCGCCACCTAATTCCGACATATCTTTCATCCTTCTCATAAACTCAGGCTGGGTAATTAAAATCGGCATATCCGATTCGCTTAAACTTTCAAAAACTATAATGAATTTTTCTTTTTCAATATTGTTTTCAAAAATTGGTTTAAGTTCTTTTTCCTGTTCTTCACTAAGTTTTGAAGGAAGAGTATCTTCTTTATTAATAAGTTTATCAATAACTTCAGCATCAACTCTTGCAAATGAAATATTTTCAAGTTTTTGTTCAAGCGTATTAACAAAATGTTTATCCAAGACTCCGTCCATTACAAGCACATCATATCCCCTGTCTTTAGCTGTTTGAATATAAGAATATTGCTCATCTTTGTTTGTAGTGTATAAGTAAACAATTTTTTTATCCTTATCAGTTTGATTATCCTTAACAGCTTCTTTATATTCATCAAGAGTAAAACATTTGCCTTCCAAATTTTTCAATAATGCAAATTTCTTAGCTCTTTCATAGAATTTTTCATCTGAAATAATTCCATATTCAATGAAAACTTTAATATCATCCCACTTTTTCTCTAGTTCTTCTCTATTGTTTTTAAAAATTTCTTCGAGTTTGTCAGCAACCTTTTTGGTGATATGATTAGATATCTTCTTAACATTAGCATCACTTTGCAAATAACTTCTCGAAACATTTAATGGAATATCAGGTGAATCAATCACTCCATGCAAAAGTGTTAAAAAGTCAGGAACAATATTTTCAACTGAATCAGTAATAAAAACCTGGTTTGAATAAAGTTGAATTTTATCCTTTTGCACTTCAAAATTCTTTTTCACTTTCGGGAAATACAAAATTCCTGTCAAGTTAAAAGGATAATCAACATTAAGATGAATGTTAAACAATGGCTCTTCAAAAGTCATTGGATAAAGCTCCCTGTAAAACTCCTTATAATCTTCATCTTTAAGTTCTGATGGAGTTCGTTTCCAAAGAGGATTTGTATTATTGATAATTCTGTCTTTTACAATTTCTTTATATTTAGGATTTCCGTCTTTATCCTTTTCGCCTTCAATTTTTTCAGACTTTTTTTCAGTTCCGAATTGAATAGGAACAGGTAAGAATTTTGAATACTTCTTTAAAAGTTCCAGTATTTTATACTCTTCAAGAAAATCTTTTGACTCTTTATCTATGTGTAAAATCACTTCTGTTCCTCTATCTGTCTTTTTAGTTTCTTCAAGCGTATATTCAGGGCTTCCATCACATTCCCATCTAACTGCTTTTGAACCTGCTCCCTTTTTATAGGTTTTTGTAATAATCTCAACCTTTTCTGAAACCATAAAAGATGAGTAAAATCCTAATCCAAAATGTCCTATTAATGCATTCTTTTCGCCTTCGCTTTTGCCTTCATATTTTTTTACAAATTCTTCGGCACTTGAAAATGCAATCTGGTTGATATAATTATCAACTTCTTCAGATGTCATTCCAATTCCCCGGTCAATAATTTTTATAGTTTTCTTTTTCTTATCAACTTCAACTTTAATAGTTAAATCACCTAGTTCACCAGTAAACTTACCTAAAGATGAAAGTGTTTTAAGCTTTTGCGTTGCATCAACAGCATTTGAAACTAATTCACGTAAAAATATTTCGTGGTCTGAATAAAGAAACTTTTTGATAATCGGAAATATATTTTCCGTTTGAACATTAATTTTTCCTTTTTGCATTTTTTTAGAAATTTTTTGATTAAAAAATAAGGTGATTTGGCTCTGTTCAAAGCATGTGCCAATAGAATACTTTTCTGACAAATTGACGTAATTGAATATCCAATTCATCATTATAAAAAAGCAAAAAAATAATTTTTCAAAATGAACACAAAAATTTATAAATTTGTAGGTTATGAAAACTTACAGAAAAGAACTCTGGTTTGAAACTCATTCACGAAGGCAATTAATAAATATAACGCCTGATGTTTTGGATTGTATTATTGAAAGTGGAGTAAAAGAAGGACTTTGCCTGGTTAATGCCATGCATATTACTTCAAGTGTTTTTATTAATGATGATGAAAGTGGTTTGCATCACGATTATGAAGTCTGGCTTGAAAAGCTGGCTCCGGAAAAACCATATTCACAATACAGGCACAATGGATTTGAAGATAATGCAGATGCACATTTAAAAAGAACTATTATGGGACGGGAAGTTGTTGTGGCAATTACAAATGGAAATCTTGATTTTGGACCATGGGAGCAAATTTTTTATGGTGAATTTGATGGAAAAAGAAGAAAAAGAGTATTGGTGAAGATAATTGGGGATTGATTGAATTGTTCGATTGTTAAATTGTTCGATTGTTAAACTACTAAACTACTAAACTAATAAACTAATAAACTACTAAACTACTAAACTGCAACTTAATGACAACTGAATGACTACTGAATGACTACTGAATGACTACTGAATGACTACTAAATGACTACTGAATGACCATTGAATGACAACCGAATAACTACTTAATGACGCAAAGCAAATGACTACTTAATGACAAAAGAATAAAATGAATACGCAAAACCTAAAATATTATCTTACCTTAATTTTGATAGTTTTTGCTATTATAGGAAAATCTCAACCTTTAAACGACTCTTGTATAAATGCCATTACACTTACAAATTTAAACGCTTATTGTTCTGACACAGCTGAATTCACAAACATAAATGCAACAACTGACACTATAGGAATCGCAAGTTGCTGGAATGGCAATACATCAGGAAGAGATGTATGGTTTAAATTCACGGCAATTGCATCAGGTGTAAACATAACTGTAAGTGGCTTAGGAACTAATCTGGGCACAGTTGATTACCCCCAAATTGGACTTTATACAGGCTCTTGTTCAGCTTTAACTGAAATTGGTTGTGGACAGGCTTCTTACATACATGGTTTTGCAAACTCTTTCATAACAGGCTTGAATATTGGTCAAACATATTACATTAGAATCGGGGATACATATAATTTCCCCGGGACTTTCCAATTATGTGTTAATAATTTCACTCCACCGGTGATACCAGGAAATGATTGTGTAACTGCCTCGTATTTATGCAATAAAAATGCAATTACCAAAGACACAGTTAATGGAAGTGGAGCAATTCAGGAAGGTTTTGGAACATGCATCGATATATCGTATTACTCTAATCCTGAAAGAAATTCTGCATGGTACACATGGGAAGCAGCAAATAATGGAATATTAACGTTCACAATAATGCCCAATTTCCCGGATGATGATATTGATTTTGTTGTTTATGAACTAATTAATGGTGATTGTAATAACAAAAAAATATTAAGATGTGAAGCATCAGGTGGTTACGGCTGTCATGGTGCAACAGGTCTTAATATGACTTCAACTGACACTGTTGAAAATGCAGGATGTCTTAGTCCTAATGACAATTTTGTTAAATACTTGACTCTTGAAACAGGAAAAACTTATGCTTTGCTGGTAAACAACTGGACTATGTCGAATGTTGGTTTTAATAATGGTTTCAATTTAATATTTGGCGGAAATGCCGAATTCAAAGGACCTAAGTCTGATTTTTTTATTAACACAAGCTCAACCTGCTTTAAAGACAACTCATTCACTTTTGTTGAAAACACAAGTCAAGCGGAAAGCTTTTTGTGGGATTTTGGTGCAGATGCATCAATAAGTACTGACACCACAGAAGGACCTCATACTGTGACATATTCAACTCCCGGAGTGAAATATATAGTTTTAAAAGTCACCGGTCAAGGTGGATGCGATGTTGTACATTATAAAGTATTATATATTTCCGACCGAAGTGTTGATTTAGGGAACGACACCACAATCTGCTATTATGACTCGCTTCAGTTGAATGCCGGAACCGCATTTAATTCATATTTATGGTCAGATAGTTCAAATGCTCAAACTTATGATATAAATTTTTCAAAATCGGGTGAAGGATTAAAAACTTACAATGTAAAAGTTAAAGATGGAGGCTGCATAACCACTGACACCATTAATGTGACTATAAGCAAACCTACTGTTGAACTTGGAACTGACACAAGTTTTTGCGTTTATGATACTTTAATTTTAGATGCCGGCGAAGGAGATTATATTTACAATTGGTCAATTGGAGAAAACACTCGAAGAATAATGGTTGATACATCAATAATTCAGGGTGGATCAGCTAAATTGCAAATTATTATTACCGATACTATAGGATGTATAAGCTCTGATTCAATAAATATTTCAACGAAAAAGCGTCCAATTGTTGAACTTGGCTCCGATACGATTTTATGTAACACAAACTCTCTAATTCTCGATGCCGGAAGTGATGCACAAAATTATTTATGGTCGAATAAAGAGACTTCGCAAAGTTTTGTTATTGATTATATTGGAGCACCTGGCACAACAGCAAATTATTCTGTGATTGCTGAAAAAGAAGGATGCCTTAATTACGACACAATTAGTATATCATTTATTGATTGTTCAAAAATAATTAAAGCTTATGATATTTTTCCAAACCCATCAAGTGGGAATTTCATTATAACTCTTAATGGATATGAATCAATGATTTTAACAATTACAAATTCACATGGGCAACTAATAATGAAAGAAGAACTACAAAATAATTCAGAAGAAAACTTCACAAAAGAATTTGTACTTCCACATCTCTCCAGTGGATTATATTTCCTTGAACTTAGAAATTCTGATGTTAATATTGTTGAGAAATTGCTTGTTTATTAAATCTAAATCTCACCTATTAGCCTAATATTGGAATCACCTTTGAGAATTTATACTTTGACTGCGGCAGTGTTTGCATCTGACATTAATAATTTCCGATCAACTATTTCATCTACTTCTTTAATAATCTCATCATGCAATTTTTTTAAAGAAATAATTTTGGAATTGCCTTTAGAAACCAGCAAATTGTATCTGAGTTTTGCAAATATCTTTCTATGAAAAGTCATAAACTCAAAAGCAATAACTCCACTTACAGGAAGGACTGAAACATAAGCCAAGCGAATCCACCAACTATCAATAAAAATGGTCATAAAAAAATAAACAATAATATAATAAAGGGGGAACATTACCAGCCCAATAACTAGTTTGTATGAGCTGTGAAACTGTATATCTTTTACATTCTTTTGAACAATCAGTTCAGGGAT
>JAIPBB010000153.1 GCA_021739805.1 Saprospiraceae bacterium
AATTGGTTTAAAGAACCGCATACATTTGATTTAGATTATGACTATATTACAATAGACCCACATAATCAATCAATAATGGAAGTTTTATCTGAAAATTGTAATAATGTGTTTAGTGTCGGATATATAAAATAATCTTAAGATAAATCCATCTGAAATTTTCATAAAATTCTTTAACAAAAACAAACTCTATAGCTTTTAAGTTCCTATTGTTATATTCCATGCTGTTGTAAAATTTTTATACTTTTGCACAAATTTATTTTAATGCAAAGGAAAAAACTTGTTAGGCGTATAACAGTCTGGAGATTAAAGCATATTAGCAATTCTCAATTTATGGGAATTCTTGGAGTTATTATTGGTCTTGCGGTTGGTTTGTCAGCAGTTGTGATTAAAAATACTGTTCATTTAATTCAATATATATTAAAACATGGCTTTATTGGAGAATATCAGAAGTTCATTTATCTCGCCTATCCGGCTATTGGAATCTTATTAGCCGTATTATTCATTAGATATATTATCAGACAAAGAGTTGGGCATGGAATTCCATCAGTTTTATATGCTATATCAGAGGATGAAGGAAAAATAAAAAGTCATAATATGTTTTCTTCCATTGTTACAAGTGCATTGACTGTTGGTTTTGGTGGCTCTGTTGGTTTGGAAGGTCCAACAGTTGCTACAGGAGCAGCTGTAGGTTCTAATATTGGCAAATCGCTTCATCTGACCTATAAGCAAATCACATTATTGTTAGGTTGTGCTTGTGCCGGTGCTTTGGCTGCAATTTTTAAAGCCCCGATTGCTGCTATTGTATTTGCTCTTGAAGTTATTATGCTTGACCTGACAATGGCTTCTTTGGTTCCACTATTACTTGCTTCAGTTACTGCTGTATTAACTTCATATTTGTTTTTGGGCCAGGATGTCCTTTATCATTTCGAATTAATTGATAAATTTAGAATAAAAGACCTGCATTTATATATTCTTCTTGGAATTCTGACAGGATTCGTTTCAGTTTACTTCACACGTATGTATATGTTCATAGGCAAAGTGTTTGATAAATTAAAATCATGGTATTGGAAATTGATTGTAGGTGGTCTTGTTTTAGGTATTTTAATATTTATATTTCCGGCTCTTTATGGTGAGGGTTACGAATCGATTAATTCATGTCTAAAGGGAGATTTAACTTATTTATTCAAGCATAGTTTGTTCTTTGATTATCAAAACAATATAATTGTAGTTTTATTAATTCTTCTTGCAATTGTAATTTTTAAAGTGATTGCCACTTCTGTTACTTTTGGTAGCGGTGGAATAGGTGGAATCTTTGCACCAACTCTTTTTATTGGAGCAAACACTGGCTTATTATTTGCCAAGTTTTTCGATTATTTTAAAATGGATATTTCCCTCTCGAATTTTGCTTTGGTTGGAATGGCAGGATGTATCGCAGGTGTTCTTCATGCCCCTTTGACAGCTATATTTTTAATAGCAGAAATCACAGGTGGTTACCAGTTGTTTTTACCTCTGATGATAACTGCAACTATCTCATATGCAACAATCCGTATCTTTGAAACTAATTCGGTTTATACAATACAGCTTGCTAAAAGGGGACAGCTTATAACTCATCATAAGGATAAAGCAATGTTAAAGCGTATGAAAATTGATGAATTAATTGAAACCAATTTCCTTACAATTTCATATGATGCAAATCTTCGCGATTTAGTCAAAATTGTTTCTGAATCGCAACGAAATATTTTCCCGGTTATTGATGAAGACAATACATTTCAAGGATTGATAATTATGGATGATATTCGTAAGATAATGTTTAAACCTGAATTGTATGATATTACTCCGGTAAGCAGACTGATGATAATTCCGGATATTACAATTGACCCCGATGAATCTATGGAAGAGATAGCTCATAAATTTCATAAATCAAGTAATTTTAACATGCCGGTTTTGAAGGATGGAAAATATTTAGGCTTTGTTTCACGTGCTAATATATTCTCAGCTTACAGAGAGCTGCTTAAAGAGTTTTCTGAGGATTAAGCTACTATGTGTTCAAAAATCAAGCTGTTTGACAATTATAAAACTCTATAAAAAGGGGTATGTAAAAAAAAATAATTTATTTTTCATCAATATTGCTAATTAAATAAATTATAATATATTTGTGAAGGTGTTATTTTTACCTTTTATTTATTATTTTTGGTTTAAATAAATTTTAAATAAAAGATTAAAACATAAATAGTTTTTTATTTTACTTTGGAAATAGTATTACACAATAAATAATTATAATGAATTTATTAATAAATAAAATAGAAAAATCATGATTAAGAAAAATTTCCTACTAGGATTAGTAGTTTTAACAGTTATTGCGGTTTCCTTATCTTGTAACAAAAAGACTGAAGAAGAAGATCCTGAACCAGTCGCAACTTGCAGTGATGGAATCCAAAATCAAGGTGAAGTATATATTGATTGTGGTGGACCTTGCCCTGCATGCCCATCATTAACATGCAAAGTTGATGGAGTTGACTGGACTGCAGATATATCTTCAATAACTTCAGGATTTTTTGGCAGTGTACTTAACCTTCAAGGTGGACAATCTGCGAATTCTTCCAGTATTTTAATAGGGTATATGGGTGTCCAGGTAACAGGAAATGAATATCCACTTGATGACGCCAGATATACGATTAATGGAGTTGATTATCTGATGACCGGCCCGGGTACTAGCGGAAAAGTTACATTCTCAACATTTATCAATGAAGCTGACCCTCCTCAGCATATAATTGAAGGAACATTCTACTTCACAGTGAAAGATGGCTCAGGAAATACTGTTAATGTAACAAATGGTGTCTTTACTAATATTGAATATTCAATGTAATTTTTTCAATAAAAAGAGTTTAAACAGGATTAATATTATTTTAATCCTGTTTTTTTTAGTCTATTATTCCTAATTTTACAAAAACATTTACAATGATATCACATTTGAAATTAGTCTTCCTCCTTTTAATTGCGGATTTCATATCATTACTCAAATAATCAAAAGCAATTTGCCTCCACTTCCCGAAAAAGGTATTTTAAATATTTTCATCAAACATACTTCGGCAGGTTTAACAATAAATGAAAATGCCAACCCAACCAAAATAATCCGATAATCCGCTTTTCTATTTTACCTAATTTTGCATTCTAAAATTTTGATATATGAAACAGCTAACAAAAATTATGTTAAAATCAGGGAAAGAGGCTTCACCAAGACGATTTCATCCCTGGATATTTTCAGGAGCTATTAAAAAGATTTATGGAGCTGTAACCGATGGCGATATAGTTGAAGTCGTTTCCAACCATGATGAGTTTCTTGGAATGGGGCATTATCAGGATGGTTCAATAGCTGTAAGAATTATATCATTTGAAAAAATCGAACCTAATCAAGAATTTTGGTTTAATAGAATTAAGTCAGCTTATGATTTTAGAAAGGCTATCGGTTTGGTTGACAATAAAGAGACAAATTGTTATCGTTTGGTTCACGCAGAGGGGGATGGGCTTCCGGGTTTAATTATTGATTTTTATAATGGCACTGCTGTTATGCAAGCTCATTCTGTTGGAATGTATGAAGCCAGGAATCAAATTACAGAAGCATTGAAAAACATCTATGGTGAAACTCTAAAAGCAGTCTATAATAAAAGCTCCGACACTATTCCAAAATATTTAAACTTTGAAACAGAAGATGGATATCTGTATGGAGAATCAGAAGTAACTGTTGTTGTTGAGAATGGATGTAAATTCAATATTGAATGGGAAACAGGACAGAAAACAGGCTTTTTTATTGACCAGCGTGATAATAGAGAATTGTTAGCCAAATATTCAAAAGGACGAAAAGTTCTAAATACTTATTGCTATACTGGTGGGTTTTCGGTTTATGCTTTAAAAGCAGGTGCTGAACTTGTACATTCGGTTGACAGCTCGAAAAAAGCTATCGAATTGACTGATAAAAATATTGAGTTAAATGATTTTCCATCAGAGAATCATAAATCATTTGCAATTGATACTATGCAATTTCTAAATGAAATGCAGGATGATTATGATTTGATTATTCTTGACCCACCTGCTTTTGCAAAGCACCAAAATGTCAGACATAATGCTGTTGTTGGCTATAAAAGAATTAATGCACAGGCAATTAAAATGATAAAAAGTGGTGGAATTTTATTTACCTTTTCATGTTCGCAGGTTGTTGACAGGAAACTTTTTGAATCAACAGTTTCAGCAGCTGCAATCCAAAGCGGACGAAAAGTAAAAGTTTTACATCATTTGTCGCAACCAGCCGATCATGCAGTAAGTGCATTTCATCCCGAAGGGGAATATTTGAAGGGATTAGTGTTGTTTGTTGAGTAAGAGTTTCGGGTTACGGGTTCCGGGTTTCATTTCGACTCCGCTCAATGATCCTTAGATGGGACACTGAGCGGAGTCGAAGTACAGGTTTCAAGATACAGGATACAGGATACAGGATACAGGATACAGGATACAGTATACAAGATAATAGAGCAGTGTCTAATTTCTAATTTCAGGTTTCCAGTCACTCCAAGTACTCTAGACACTTCTTCCCCGTCAGCCTTCGATACGTTCCGAGATTAAGTCGAAACACATAGTCTGACTCTTAACCATCTGCCAATTACACATATAACTCTAGGCACTCCAAACTTTAGGCACTCTAGGCACTCTTTCTACTCCAATTCCCCAGAAATATTTAATATAATTTCCGGATTATTCGGGTCATTTGTGATTACAGTAACAGTTTTATGTTGTTTTCCGGTTCTTCCTGCTGTATTAAATACTATTGCAATATAACTGGATTTTCCTTTTTTGATTTTGGTTGATTCAGGCTGAATTGCAGTACATCCGCAACTGGCTTTTGTTTTTAGAATTACAAGGTCGCTTTTTCCGGCATTTTTGAATTCAAATTTATATTCGATTTTAGAACCTGTTTTCATAATCCCAAAATCATAACTTGTGTTATTAAATTCAATTGTTGGTGAATTCTTTAGTTTTTTAGGAGATAGGTTTGAAAAGTCAGGAACTACTTTTGCACTAACATTAATTGTTTTTTCGGCTTGTTTTATATCATTAGTAACTAAAATAAATCTATCGAAATTTAAGCCATAGTCATTTCTTTTGCTTGCGTCATAAGTGATTACTATAAAGCCTTCTTCATCCGGTTGAAGTGTGCTGGGTTTGACTGTAACTTTAAGCCAAGCAGGGACATTTTTTGTGTTTATTTCCATTGCAGCCGTTCCATTATTAAAAATAGGCAGCGAATCAGTTTTTGTTTGTTTATTGGTAATATCCATAAAAGCCAAATGATTTGTTTTGAATCTCAGATTACCAACAGGTGTAGGATATAAGTCAACTTTGGTTTTTGGTTTTGCAATTACATTACCTTTTATAAACAATACCACGCTTGGATTTTTAGGGTCGTTTGTCGAAACGGTTACAGCTTTATGAAATGCTCCCGGACGATTCATAGGGTTATACTCGGCACTAACAAAGCCTTTTCCTTTTGGTGGAATTGGTGTTTTTGTCCAATCTGGTGCTGTACAACCACAACTTGATTTAACATCAGTTAATTTCAATTCTGAATTACCATCATTTGTAAATTCAAAAACAAATTTTGCTTTTCCATCGATTTCCTGGATAGTTCCAAAATCATGAGTATTAGTTGAAAATTTTATTATTGGTTGAGCTGTTGCAGCCCAAGACAATCCAAGAACAAATATTATTAATGATAATTTTTTCATTTACTTGTTAAGTTTTTTATTTTAAACAATTTATTTGGCTTTCCCCTGTATGAAAAGAATTTTTTGAAAGTTCTTTGGGTCATTACTAATCACAGTAACTGTTTTGCTTTGAGATCCTTTTCTGCCGGCTGTATTAAAATTTATTGCAATATAGCTGCTCTCACCCGGCTTTAAAACTGTTTTTTCAGGATTGGATGCTGTACATCCACAACTTGCTTTTGTTTTTCTGATAATAAGGTCAGATTTACCTTCATTGGTGAACTCGAAATTATATTTAACTTTTTCTCCGCTGCTTACTTCTCCAAAATCATATTTTTCATTTTTGAATTTAATTATTGGAGCATTTTCTAATTGCTTTGGAGTAAGTTTTGAGAAATCTTCAGTTACATTTGCACTAAGATTAAAAAGTTTCATGGTTTCAAGGCTGTCGTTTGTTTGAATGCCTAGTCTGTAAAAAATATAACCAAATTCATTCTTTTTCACAGCGTCAAAAGTTATGAGAATGATTCCTTCTTTGCCTGGCTTTAAAGTTGAAGGAACAGCCTTACATGTTATATAATCCGGAATATTTTTAAAATAGAAGTCAATAGGTTTGTACCATTCGTTGTAAACTTTCAGTGTTTCGGTTTGAATTTCGTCGTTTTTTATATTTGCAAATTGAATGTAGTTTTTGTCAAATCGTAAATTTCCCATCTTAGCTGAATAGTTTTTATCAATGCTTGCCTGGTCAATTGTGCTTTGTCCAAATAATGAACCCACGATTATTGAACTTATAAAAAGTAGTATTGTTGCTTTTTTCATTTTGTGATTTTTTTGTTAGTAATTTTAATTCTGTATATAGATTGTTTTTTTTGATAAAAGTTTAATTTGTTTGTAAATTTATTTTAATTCACTATGCTTTTCGCAAGTTTGACAAGATTTATACCATCAAAGTTGCCTGAACTCATCATTAATAAATTTTTATTTTTCCAGTTTAGATTTGTTAGGAAATCAAGCAATTCCGAAGAATTAGTATAAACTATTAATTCATTGTTTTTAAATGCTTCTTTTACCTGCTGTTCTGTGATAGGTGGAAGCTTTTTATGCTCAATAGTGTGTGGATTAAAATACACAATTGCAATATCAGCGGTATCCATTGCTCCTTCATAGAGTTGCAGAAAGTTTTGATTTAAACTACTGAAAGTATGAAGTTCCATACAGGCAACCAACACTTTATTTCCGAATTGTTCTTTCACAGCTTTTGTTGTTGCTTTTAGTTTTGATGGTGAATGAGCAAAATCCTTAAAAATAGTGGTTTCATTATTTCTGTCAACTATTTCAAGGCGATTTGAAGCACCTTTGAATGATTGAATTGCTTTATAAAAGTTTTCGTTTGAAATTCCGATTTGATTACATACCAATCGTGCACCGTTTAGATTCATTAAATTATGATTTCCAAAAACCATTAATGGATAATTTTCTTCATTATGAATAATCGAACTTATTCCATTTTCGATTTTATGAACGGGAATAGAGTAGGGGAAAGTTTTAATATTAGATTTAATAGTCTGGCCAATTTTCTTTACTTCTGCATCATCTTCGCAATAAATCAACGAACCATTATCAGAAATTAAATCAGCGAAAATTTTAAACTGTTCAACATAATTTTCGAAAGTTGGAAATACATTTATATGATCCCAGGCAATTCCGCTTATTATAGCAATATCAGGCATATAAAGGTGGAATTTTGGTCGTCTGTCAATCGGTGAAGTGAGATATTCGTCACCTTCGATAACCATGATTTTTGCATTATCAGTGAGTTTTACCATCACTTCAAAACCTTCGAGTTTTGCTCCAACCATATAATCACAATCGATATTGTTTTTTTCAAGAACATGCAGAATCATGGCAGTGATGGTTGTTTTACCATGACTTCCACCAATAACAATTCTTGTTTTGTTTTTTGATTGCTCGTAAAGATATTCGGGATAAGAGTAAATCTTTAAGCCTAATTCCTGTGCTTTTAATAATTCAGGATTATCAATACGGGCATGCATTCCAAGGACTATAGAATCCAGTTCATTAGAAATTTTGGATTCATCCCAACCAATTTCGGCGGGTAAAAGACCATATTTTTCCAATCTGCCTTTTGATGGTTCAAAAATCTCATCATCAGAGCCTGTGACTTTATATCCTTTTTTATGTAAAGCAATTGCAAGGTTGTGCATTGCACTTCCGCCAATAGCGATAAAATGAACTCTCATTTAATACTCTTTATTTATTTTAAAGATTTTGTATTATGCCGATACATAATTTGTTAGATATTATAAGCGAAGCACAATAATATTTTTACAAATTAGTAATCGGTATTTATGGTTTTGTGCAAATTTATTAATATTATTGAAAAGTGGATAATTTGAAGAGTTTTATTATTAAATGAAATGTAAACAGTCTATAAAAGAAGCACCAAATCTCATCCAGACGGACGCCCTACGGTCGAAAAACAAATATCAAACAAATTCCAAATTCAAATAAAAAATGTTCAAAACTTTTGGAATTTTCTTGACCCTTTAGTCTTAGAATTGGGTAGGGGAAAGGAAGAAAATTTTTGCTATCACATTTTCACAAACTTCCCCGAATAAGATTTATCATTTGATATGATTTGATAATAATAAATCCCGGGACTAAAATCCTTAATATTTATTGTTTTTGTGTTGATGTTTTTTGCTGCTTTCTCTCGTCTTATTAATAATCCAACTGAATTATAAATAACAATATTAATTGTTTCTACTTTTGTAAATCCCCTAAAATCAATTGTTATTTCATCTAATGCCGGATTAGGATAAACTAAAGTATTTAGGACACTGAGCGGAGCCGAAGTGTTAATTCCCACAGTATGACAACCCGGCGTATCACACCCAAAACTATCAACTTTTAGCACCCAAATATGCTGTGATTGGTAGGGAGTGAATGGAGCATCTGCCTGACCACACATTACAAAACCCTTATCTTCAGTAGGTTTAATATCATATAATGCATTATCAGATGCATGATCAGTAAACTTGGTGAACTCGCGATACCATAAACTATCACCATTTGAGTTTAGTTTTAACAATGAACTCCGTTGAACAGAATTAGCATCATTTCCTCGCCATTTGCCCATCACAAAAATATCACCGGATGCTTTTATTGAAATATTACCAACACTTCGCCAAAATTTTGGAAAGTCATATTGATTATTCCAAAGAACCTGATTTGATGGTGATAGTTTAATAACATTAATTGTTTTATAACCATCATCATCTAAATCATTTGGAAAAGAATCTATAACAGAATAAGAAGTTGCAACAATAAAACTTCCATCAGGATGATTTGCAACAACACATTTATCATCATCATACATACCGCCAAAAGAACGCCTCCATTGTTCATTTCCAAGACTATCAGTTTTTATTACTAAACCGTTATAGGAATTAGGAACTCCTGCTTTATATCCTCCCGCACCAATCAAATATCCTTTATCAGGTGTTTGAATTACATTCCAGCCTCGGTCTGCTCCAATATAATTATAGGTTTTTTGCCATAACTTATTACCAAGGCTATCGGTTTTAATTAGCAGTATATCATTGTCATTGGGATTTTTATATATATCACCAGTGATTATATAACCAGAATCAGAAGTTGGCTTTCCTTGAAGAAATATAAAATTATTAATAGTATCTCCTAGAACTCTTTTCCATTTTAAATTAAAATCAGAATCTAAATTCATAATTAAACCATAACTATTGCCATCTATATTAACTGAACCAGATATAAAATATCCATTTTCATATGACTTCACTAAAGAACAAAATCCAGGGTAGTTTGTAGTTAATGTATCACCATAATTAATTACTGTATCAAGTATTCCATTTTTGTTAATTGATAATAATATTATTGTATTTGATGTCTTCGATGAGTCATATGACCTACCAATGCAAATGTAATTTGAATCATTTGAAATAATAGATAAGCCAATTGCCCAACTGCTATTGGGATTATAAATATTGTTGAAATACTTTGTTTGCCCTATCAAGGATTGTGAAAACAAAATAATTGAAATAATACTATATATAATGCTTTTCATGGTATAAAATATATAGCCAAACCACGATAGGGTTTGGCTATATTACAAAATTAGTTGTTAATAGAAATTCTTTTTGTTTCTAAAACTTTAATGTTTGTTTTAAGAACAAAATTATATAAACCTGATGTCATGCCTTTGCAATTAACCACCTTTTGTCCAGCAGTATTATTTAAAGTTATGGTATTAATAATCCTTCCTGTATTATCAGATATTTGAACAAAAGCATTATTATCTTCTATCTTCAATTCATAATCAACAATAACATAATCATAAGCCGGGTTGGGATAAACTTCAAATTTATAAGTTTTTGTATTTTCATTGCTTAATGCCGGGTTTCTTTTCCTTGATGAACTAACTTCTGGCAATATTATAGGTTCATCATATTCATATTCTGCATTTTCTTTAAGCAAAAGTGCCCTTGCATAAGCAGCCGGGAAAAAGTTTCCATTATCAGCAAGTCCAAGCAGGACATCCTGTTGTGCTGTGCTTAATTCACTATAGTTTTTATTATTTTCAAGCATATCCTTACGTATTGCAAAATAAGATGAGTATTCTGCATATTGGTTATCAAGATATTCTTCTCCATCAAGCATCGACTGTATTTCAAGCAGACAATTGTCAAAATTAGTATAATCTTCGTTCTTAAGCAAGATAAAAGCTTTTTCATATTTTGCATTAATGAAATCTTCCCTGTCAAGAAACCCCGCATTCTCAAACCAATGTCTTTTCCCTAACCCTAAAGGGCAACATTGGTTTGAGAAAGCTCTTTGCGGATTTTCTTCACTCCCTTTTGTTCTAAAATATTTTATAATGAAAATAAAAAAACTTTCTTGATTATTAGTTTAGTTACATGGCTTACACAACTCTTTGTTAATTTTTTCTTTTGATTACTCCCTTTAGGGTTTGGGGAAAGAATCAAAAGAAAAAATTATTAAAAAATCCAATTCAATCACATTTTCACAAACTTCCCTGAGTAAGGTTTCCCAATAGATTTAGTAGGAATAATTTGATAATAATAAATCCCTGATTTCAAATCTTTGATGTTTATTGTTTTAGTTTGATTGTTTGTAATTATATGCTCTTTCTTTACTTCAACACCAACTGCATTATAAATCACAATATCTATTGCTTGACCTTGCTCAAAGTCATAAAAATCAAAAATAATTTCATCACTTGCCGGATTTGGATAGATTACTAATTCATGATTACTAATTACTAATTCATTTATCCCAACCGTATGACATCCCGGTGTATCACACCCAAAACTATCGAGTTTCATCACCCAAATATGTTGTGGCACATTAGTAGAATCAACTTGCCCACAAGTTATAAATCCTCCATCTTGTGTTTGTTTAATATCGTAAAACCTGTTAACATTTGCATGTCCATTAAATCTATAATACTCACGCATCCATAGACTATCGCCATTAGTATTTGTTTTTAATATCCAACTCCATGAATCACCTATATCTAATGAATCAGGGTCATAAAAACCTGTTGCAGCTATATCACCGTTTATTAAAACAATAATATTATTAAAACCATATCCTGTTTCAGTTTTCCCATACATTTTATCCCAAATTACACTACCTGAATTGTTGATTTTAAGTAGTCTAATCCTTCTATAAGGAACTTCAGGATACATCTGACCAACTCCTGTAGCAGTTCCAATAATAAAGTTTCCATCATTTGAATTTTTAACAACACAGTAATAATCCTTATAGATATCGCCAATAACTTTTCTCCATTTTTCATTACCTAAACTGTCTGTTTTAATTATCAACCCATCATACGACTGTGTGTTTCCTGCAATATATCCTCCGGCACCAATTAAAAAACCGCTGTCGGGTGTTTGAATTATATTCCAACCCCTATCATAACCAATATAATTATAAGTTTTTTGCCATTTTTTATTTCCCAAACTATCGGTTTTAATTAGCAATATATCTGTATTATATTGCCCGGATGCATCAATATCTCCAACTAAAATAAAACCATTATCATCAGTTTGTTTTGCTTGTAAAATACCCAGATATGAATAAACAGTATCATTATTTAACATATATTCTCTTTCCCATACTTTATTTAATGAACTGTCAAGTTTAATTAAAAAACCATATCCTTTTATTCCATTATTAACTTGACCACTCCAAATAAAACTGTTATCTGGTAGTTTGCATAATGAACCCTGTACTCCCGGATAATATTTAATACTATCTTTCCCTGGTTTTAATACAGAAATTAAATTACCTGTTTTATCTATTTTAAGAATAATTAATGTTTGGTAATTTGTTATACTGTCTTTAGCAATGCCTCCAATAATATATACAGAATCTAATTCTATTACATGAACTGCTGCACCAAAAGTTCCAAAAGGATTATAAATTTTAGAAAAATAGGTTTGCTGAGATGAAACTAATAGTGGCAAAACTAATAATAAGAAAAAAATGTATGTTTTTGTTGTTTTCATAGAAAAAAGCAAAGCCATTTGGG
>JAIPBB010000154.1 GCA_021739805.1 Saprospiraceae bacterium
TTTGTTGACAAAGAAACAGAGAAAGGTGAATGGATACACACAGGGGATGAAACTACCGTTAAAGATGGAAAATACACTTTGTTCTTTTCTAATGGAGTAATTAGGCAGAAGGGTAAATTAAAAAAAGGAGAAGATTGTGACACTATATTTTATTACGATATTTATGGTTCATTGATACGTAAAGCTTTTCAAGATATCAATGGAGAATTTAAAGATATTATTCCTGATGGGAAATACAAAAGTTATTATGCAAATTGTGAAATATCTATTGAAGGAGAATACAAGAACAACAAAATAGTTGGGAAAAGAACAGAGTATTATAAGAATGGGAAGTTAAAGGTATTAATATGGTATAAGAATGGATTGAAGAATGGAATTCGCATTTCGTATTATGATAATGGTCAAATTGAGACGAAATGTAATTATATTAATGGTGTTGAAGATGGAATTTGCATTTGGTATTATGATAATGGTCAAGTTGACTCGAAATGTAATTTTATCGGTGGTGTTGCAAATGGAATAAGAACCGATTTTTATGAGAATGGTGCTCTAAAATATAAAGGACAGTACGTAAATGGCAAAGAAGATGGAGAAATTATGCACTACTTTGAAAATGGAGAAGTGGAACGTAAAATAGTCTATGGAAATGAACCAAGGCAAGGCGAAATGTGGATATTTTACCCAAATGGACAGTTAAAAGAGTATGCAACTTCAAAAAATGATTTCAAAACTTATTCTAGGTCGTATAATGAAGATGGTAAATTGATTAAAGAATATGACAGGTAATTTGTAGATTGACTATGAGAATAAAGATAATTAACAACCACCAAAAAATAAAAATCATTGAGAACGCATATTATTAAAAACATTAGTAAATATTAAATGAACAAAGCACAAATAATAGCGATATTAGTCATTATAATTTTAGGATTACAGAATAATTATGCTCAAACAAATTTGATTGGAAGTTATGGCATTACTGATGTTAAACAAATCCTTCACAATGGTGACTCTGTTTGTGCGATTTACAAACCATGGAATATAGTTAATGTTGATAGAAGTAAGTATCCTGAATATACCACTGGTTTGCCTGATTCCTTTCCTAATATTCCAAATGGAAAGTATGTATTGATTAATACATTTTACGATACTCTTCCTAGTTATATTAGTGAAGAAGGATTCTATAAAAATGCTGTAAAAGAAGGGATTTGGAAATATTATGATAGAAACGGCATTTGTATAAAACTATATAACTACAAAAATGGGCAATTTGATGGATATCAACACACTTGCGATAAAAATGGTAAAATAACAAGTTATTGGAATATTGTTGATGGAGTTGTACATGGCAAAGTAAAAGTTTTCAATGAAGATGAATTAATGTATGAAATCGGAGAATATAATCAAGGTTCTCGTGTCGGAAAATTTATATCTTGGTTTCCTGATATAGATTCATCAGACATTTATGTAGAAAAGTACTATGATGGTTTAGGCAAATATATTTATGCAGAAAAACAATATTGTTTTGACACTTTAATTTTCGAATTATATGAAACAAAGAGATACGAGCTAATTTTCGAAAATGGAATACTAACAAAGAAAACAAATTACAGGAAGGCAAGTAAAGAATACAAAAAGAGTTTGAAGATAAAGGAAGAAAATAAAAAAACTACAGTTTTAAAAAATATTTATTTTGATAGCACCTACTCCTATCTTGATACTAAAAGTTATAAATCTTTAGATGATTTTATCAAAGTTTTAAAAACTCAACCAAATACTGTAGTTGAATTAATTTTTCACACAGAATATTCGGTGGATGATGTTGAACCAAATTGGGTATCAGAGTTAATAGATTACTTAATGAACAATGGCATTCAGGCTTCAAAAATATACGCAAAGACTTATAGTAACACTATTCCTTTATATGTTAAAAGCCGTAGAAATAGAACAAATCAAAGAGTTGAATGGCGTTTTATGAAATAAAAATACAATAGCATTACCTAAAAATAAAATCATTAAAACGCATTTTATTAAAAATGTTACCACCAATGTAAAAAAAACAATGAAACTCAACTTAATAATAGCATTATTATTACTATTCTCAGAAGTTATGTTCTCTCAAGAATGTCTCTGTGGACAGCATGGTTATGGCTCAAGTGAAGGAGATTTACCTGAATCAATTTACAAATTTTCTGACTCAACAAAACTTGCTTTTTGCGGTTATTTGGATAAGAAAGAGTCAGACTCATCATTTTTTATCTCTGAGTTCAATGTCTTTACTTGTGACTCATTTGAAAACATACTTGGTTATTCAGCAGTTCACTATTGTAATGTTTATTATAGAAAAGATAGCATCTTTATAAACAGACTTAAAAGCTTCCCAATTGGCCCTGATAAAGAGTGGATAACATTACCATTTTCACAAAGGATTATTAGTATTACAAATAAAAATCTAGATATTTCAGAAGAAAGAATAATTCTTGAAATTCCCGATAGCTTTAATATTGATGCTAAGGCAATTTTATCAGGACAATTTGAAAAAATGAATTATGAAGAAATTTCTGAATACCTTGGTCAACTCTCTATATTAGCTTTAAAGGGAAATAAACAAGCTATAAAAATTTTATTTTCTGAAAAATTAAACAATAATTGTGATGCAGCTGTAGCAGAACACTTGAGAGACTGTAAAGAAATTTATAATTGGGTTGTTAAAGGAGAGAAAGATAAAAGACACTGGTGGTAATGATGTGATTACTCTTTCGGCTGCTCAACCCTAATCAATTTATCCAGCTTATAACCCCTTTTTTCAATACGACTAATCAAATCATTATAAAGACTTTCATCCATTTGTGGCTTTCTGCTTAAAATCCATAAATATTTTGATGAATTGCTTCCTATCACTGCCCATTCATAATTTTCGCTATCCAATTCCATAACCAGATAATCTGCATAAAAAATCCAAAAGAAAGACACTTTAAGTTCTCCGGGTTTGTCTGGGTCCTTAATTTTGGCCTTACCTTCTGCGGTGCTTAATTCGCCATCTAAAGTGTTTTTGTAACCCTGATTTAAAACTTTTATTTTTCCATCCTCTCGCATGGAATATGTGGCAGTTACTCCAACAAGTCCTTTTTCAAATGAATGTGGAAATCTGGCAATTTCATACCATTTTCCTAAATATTTTTCTATCTCCAGTTTGTCAACTGTTTTAGTATTTATCATGGTTTTAGTATTTGTGCAACTTAATAGTGCAAAAAGTATAAATAATTTTAAAATGTGTTTCATAAGAATTCTAAAGTTTAATCATAATACCAATTGTCGGCAATAAAGTTCCGGACACATTTTCAATAGGTGTTAAAACATATTCGGTTCCATTATTTACAGTTTTAAAAGTTCCATCAGGATTTTTTTCTCTGACAATATAATCTTGCCCTTCGTTTTTAAAATTATATGAATTTTGGATGTCAAGATATAACATCATAGTCCATTTCTCAAAGAAAAAGTTTTTATCCACTCTCACATCAAGCTGATGAAAGGATTTATATCTTAATGAATTCAAATTATTATAATCCAGATATGGTTGTCCAATTGCACTCCAGGCTTGAATATTTGCTGATTTTTCTAAATCGTAAGGTGTGTATGGCAATCCGCCAACATAACGCCATTTAAAACCAAATCTCCAATTCCTTTCAAAATCTTTTGTTCCTGTGATTGTCAACAGATGTTTGCTATCCCATGAAGAAGGAATCAACTTGTCATTAATATTTGTAAATTCACTTCTCACATAAGTATATGAAGCTAAAAGATTAAATTTCTGATAATTAATCCGGTTTAAAATTTCAAATCCTACTGCCTGACCACTGCCAATGAAATCAACAGATGCAGCTCCGGCAACACTACTATAATCAGCTCCTTGATTAGCCAGACTTGATCCTGTGAACAAGTCAATTGGATATTGGAAATAATCTTTATAAAATCCTTCAACAGATAAAACAACTGCCTTTGAAAATCGTTTTTCAACGCCAATATTATAATGATTAACACCTATATATTTTGCTGTTGATGAGTTAACGAGATTTGCTGTATTATCTCTAAAACCTAAAGTTGTGTAAGCAGCTTGCTGAAAATAACGTCCTGTTCCTGCGTTCAAATTAGTGCTTTCGTTTAGGGAATATGATAGTGAAAACCTGGGTGAAAATTGATTAAATAAGTTAGAAGTATTGTCATTATAATTATTCGCATCCATTCTTAAACCTAAAGAAGCTTTCAGTCTGTCTTTAAAAAGACTTTTAGATGCCTGGGCAGCAAAACCGTATTTAACCAAATTCAAATCTGTTTTGTAAGTGTATTTTGTCAGGCTGTCGTTAATAAATATTTGTTGTGAAGTTTCATTGAAATATTGAGCATATTCAACATTTGCACCGAAATTATACTTGATTCCATTATTCCTTAGCGACAGCTCATATCGAAATTTATTTTCTTCTTCTCTCGATAAATAATCAAAGCTTTTAGCAAGGCTTTCGTCATTATCGGGATATTTATAAAACTCATTATTCAACATATTCCTGCTTAAAACCAATGTGTGATAACCTTTGCTAAAGAAGTGTTTATATACAGTTCCAAAAGTATAGCTCCATTGATTGTTCACAGGAATCTGGCTTAAAATATACTGTTGTGAAGCATCGGGGTCTTTTATGCCATCGTTAAGTGTAAGATGGTCTAATGAACCAAGACTAATAATTGTAATTTGGTTTTTTTTGTCGATATCAGTTTTAAGTTTCAATTGATAATCATTAAAAGTTGGCAAAAAAGGCAAACCAATCGCGGAAAATAAAAATTGCAAATATGACCTTCTAACAGAAAATATATAAGTAGTTTTTTTGCCTAGCGGACCATCTAAAGTCAAGGCAGCTTCGCTTGCACCAAGAGTTGCCTGAAGATTGGTTTTATCCTTGCTTCCTTCTTTTTGTTTAAAATCAAAAACTCCACTTAGAGCATTATATTTTGTTGCCGGAAAAGAGCCGGAATAAAAATCAACCGTTTGAATAAAATCAGCATTGATTATTCCAACAGGTCCACCTGAAGCTCCCTGAGTTGAAAAGTGATTTAAAACCGGTATCTCAACTCCATCAAGAAAAAATCGATTTTCACTTGGTCCGCCACCACGAATTATAATATCATTACGGAAGGCTGGTGTTGAACCAACTCCGGGAAATGATTGAATAACTCTTGAAATATCACGGTTGCTGCCGGGATTGCTTTCGATTTCTTTTGTTCCAATACTTTGCATCGAAAGTGGCGACTCTATCCTTTTAACAAAAGGGTCTTTCTTTATAACCACTTCCGATAATAGTGATTCCGTTGGTTCAAGTTTGATTTCAATAAATGGAATATTATTATTACTAATTAAAACATCAGTGCTTTTTTGAGTTTTATACCCTATAAATGAAGCCTGAAGTTGAACGTAACCCGGTTTTAGTCCGGTAATCCTGAAGTTTCCATCTAAATCGCTTACAGAGCCTGTTTGAGTTCCAACTAATATTATATTAGCAAAAGGAACCGGCTCATTATTACTCGCATCGGTTATTCGCCCTCTGACTTCGGCAGTTTGGGAAAAAAGAAAAGTTGTCGCCAGTAAAAATATTATTGTAATTATATATTGTTTCATTTTGTTTTCTTTTGTTTATTATCAAGATATTAGTAAGAATCCGGTAATTTTATTGCATTGTTTAATCATTATTAATTTCAACCAACAAAGTCCGAAGACCGAAGTCGGAAGAATATTCACAAAAAATAAAAGCTTCACTTCTAACTTCTGTCTTCCGTCTTCTGACCAATTGATTTTGCTTTGTCGAATTCATTACGATGTTTTTTTAACCAATGTATTTTCAATCAATTTTGATTTAGTTCTTAATTATCTCAATTTTAATTGATGAGAAAATTTCTTTCGCTGTTGTTAATGAGCTTAAATCAGTAAAAAGTTTCCCGCTTTCACCTTTAGCATCTCCATGACCTATAGGATTTAAGAAATATTCCATATCCTTTTGATTGATAGTTACTGCATAAATTATTGAAGGTTGAGCTGAGTGATTATAAGCCGGACAGTCTGGATATTTATTATTTGTCCAGTACTTATTCCAATCCCAGCTTTGATTAACTTCCAGCAAAATCCTGTAATTCTCTGAATTTGAATTTGCAGTAGTTTTAAATTGGAAATTATTTTTAGGTGTTGCACCGGAATAAGCATCAACAAATTGATGCTCGGGGGTTGGAGTCATTTCAACATTATCAATCAAGCCTTTTTTTTGTGACCAATAAGGCAAAGCAGCAGGTTGATATGATTTGCCACTATCAGGCAACCACAAAGTATCATTTATCATTTGATATCTAAACTGACCACTTGCAATTGATTGGGTAATAAAAATGGTTTTTTTGTAATTTCCATTCATATCTTCTTCCCAAATCACAAAAGTTGGATGATTGAAATGCTCACCCATTTTCAAACTGATAAGCATTTGTTTTGAAGAATTAATTAGAATTTTGTCCTTATCTACAACAATATCTGTTGTTTCCTCAGTTGTTTTGCAGGAGTTTAAGAAAAAAGCTGCAAAAACAATTATAATAATATTTACTTTGAAGTTCATTTGCTTAAAATTTATTGTTATTTTACAATTGATTTACCAAAAAGCATACAAAACGATAATCGTGAAATTTTGCTAATCCGTAAATATAGTATTAAATAATGAAATCGTAAAAAAATTAATTCCGGTTAAATGAGTGAAAACGTATTAATTACAGGAGGAAGCGGACTAATAGGTTCAGAGCTTTCTAAATTACTGCTAAATAACAATTATAATTTCGCCATTTTGTCAAGAAGTCCAAAAATGAATGACAAAAAATCCTATTATTGGAATTATGAAAAAGGGATTTTAGATGAAGAAGCTATTGAATTTGCTGATGTGATTATTCATTTGGCTGGTGAAAATATTTCAACAAAAAGATGGACTAAAAGCCAAAAACAAAAAATAATTGACAGTCGAGTAAATACTACTAATTTATTATTTGAGAAAATTAAAAATGCCAGCAAAAAACCGAAAGCATTTATTTCCGCTTCTGCAATTGGATATTATGGGACTTTTACTTCAGATGAAATTTTTGATGAAGAAAGCAAAGCAGGAAATGATTTTCTTGCCGAAACAGTTGTAAAATGGGAAGAAAGTGTTGAGCAAATAAAATCATTAGGATTAAGAGTTGTGAAACTAAGAACCGGTGTAGTATTTTCAAAGAAAGGCGGTGCAATGCCAAAGATGATGAAACCAGTTAAAATGGGTTTTGGCTCTGCAATTGGAAGTGGAAAACAATATGTTCCATGGATTGAGATTAGTGATTTAGCAAGATTGTATTTGTATGCAATTGAAAATGAAGAAATGAATACTGTTTATAATGCAGTTTCTCCCAATCATATAACAAATTACGAATTAATGAAAGCAATAGCTGTTTCATTAAAAAAGCCATTTTTTATGCCCAAAATACCTTCGATTTTTATGAAGCTGGCTTTTGGCGAAATGGCTTCAATTCTGTTGGAAGGAAGCAGAGTTTCATCTGAAAAAATTCAGAAAGCGGGTTTTGATTTTAAGGTTAAAAGTATTGAGGATGTTATGAAATAATTATAACAATTTACACACTGCAATTATAACCGTAAATTCTGTCTCAATTCCGTTTTACCCTTACCCTAAAGGGAATCAGAATTGAGACAGAATTTACTAATTTGTTTTAAAATAGAACTAATCAGATTCCTGTAAAATCATCCTTTAGGATTGAGGTAAAATTTTACAGGAATAAGATTAGTGGCATCAAATTACTAACTTAATTTATTATTTCCCAATCTTCAATTTCTCCTTTAACTATTTCAAACATTGGATGAGGAAGAATTTCTTTAGCTGAAATCATTTCAGAATATTTTGCAATGTCTCTGATTTTAAGTTTTGATAATAGATGTTTGCGTTCGTAATTTATTTGTTCACTTGTGACTTTGATTTTTATCCCGATAGCTATCGGGATCTTAAAATCCCAGTCAATTTTATCTTTATTAAATGAATATCCTCTTTCAACCGCTTCATCATAAACAGATGACAAATATTGATTAATCGCTGAAACAGGATTTTCACAATTTTTAAATCTGATTAATTGTGAATGATTTTTATAGCCTTTTGTTTTTCCTTCCAAAACATTTTTAGCTAAAAGAGTTTCCCGCCAAAGAGCTACGATGCCTTTTGCATCAAGATATTTTGGATGAAGTGACCAGATTCTCATTTGTGATTAAATATAAATTAAAACCGTTTTGTATAAACATGACAAGAAGGAAGTCTTCCTTTGTGCTCATAATAATCCTGATGTTTTTCTTCTGCTTTATAAAACTCAGTAGCCTTAGTAACTTTTGTAACCACTTTAAATCCCTTTTCCTTTAAAATATTAATTAGTTTCTCTGCTATTTCTTTTTGTTCGGGATTAGTATAAAATATTTCTGAACGATATTGTTCCCCAATATCAGGACCTTGACGGTTAAGCTGCGTTGGGTCATGAATCTCAAAGAATATTTTTACAAGAGTTTCATAATTGGTTTTCGAAGGATCAAATATAATTTTCACAGCTTCGGCATAGCCACTGGTGTCAGAACATACAATTGCATAAGTTGGATTTTTAAACTTTCCGCCAATAAATCCTGATTCAACTGAAATAACTCCCGGCTGCTTTTCCATCCAATATTCTACACCCCAAAAACAGCCACCGGCAAAAATTGCCACTTCCTGATTTTCAATAGCAGGAATAAAATCCATAGAAATTGAATTTACACAATGACGGGTGTTTTTGGCAGTTAATCCTTCATTTAGAAAAACATGACCAAGATGTCCACCACATTTTGCACAAACAATTTCTGTTCTTTCCCCATCTATATCCGGTATGCGTTTTACTGCTCCTTTTATTTCATCATCGAAACTTGGCCAGCCACATTCCGATGAAAATTTATCTAATGATTTATAAAGTGGATTTCCGCATTGCTTACAGACATAAGTGCCTTTTTCAGAATGTTTATAATACTCTCCAGAAAATGGAGCTTCAGTTCCTTTATCAATAATAATACGTTTTTCTTCTTTGGTTAATTCTTTTTTGGTGGTTTGTGCTTCATTATTGCAGCTTGACATTATTGCCATGGCTAATAGTAGGATTAAGTGTTTCATGTGTTTAAATTTTGTTATTTGACTGATTGTGTTAATTATAAGTTTATTGTTTACCCCAACTTTATCTGTATCTATCATGGAATGCCCAAAGTTTTATCATTACATTTGGTGTACTTTTGTACATGGGCATTTCATATTATGTTTTTTAATAAATTATTTTGCTTTCAAACAGTATTTAAAAAGGTTTTTCAATTTCCTCACTAATTCCTAACAAAAAGCCATTTCACAGAATAGTAAACTCCCATCCCAATATATCCAAGTACACCGGGTTTTTTCTTTTCTTTCAGATTTATGGTGATCGTAGAAAATTCTGCTAAATGATTTATTCGATTCATTTTGCCTTTTATAAGGTCGATGGTTCCGTTTAGTCTTTCGAGTTCTTTTTCAACTGCGAGAGCAGCTTCAACATTTTCAGCTTTGGCTAGTAATTCTAAATATCTGCCTCTTGCTTTTTCGGCATTTTCAAGCCTGATTTGATAATCTAAATATTCTTCCGTAACATCTTGCCCGGTTAAACTCTTGCTTTCAACTCTTCCTAATGCCGAGATTTCTTCAAGTGCTTCATTTAATTTTTCACTCTTTACCCGAATTACTGTTCTGTAAGTTCCAATTTGATTAACATAGCCTTCGTATTTTTTGGCAATGTTTTCTATTCTTGCATTTGCTGTATCGGGATTTTTAACTGTTAGGGAAAGATTTGCGGAAAAAAGTATTTTCCTAACTTTTGTTTCAGTTCCTAATTTGTAAAAACTTTCATTTGTACCAGCAATAAGCCCCTTGTTACCGTCAGCTTCCCTTAATGGTGAATAATCCATTAAGCCATAAGATAGTTGACCGTCATCAAAATATTTTAAATCTTCATAACCTTGCACTCCCAAACCATTGTAGGCAGTCCCACAACTAAAAAGAAATCCACTTAATATTAATACTAAAATAAATAATCCAAATTTTTTCATGTCATTTTATTTTGAATGTTATTATATACTATGTAATTAAAAACTATTTTGAATCTTTATTATTGTTCAGCAGACTTAACAGCATCAGATTGAAAATTTTAATTGATTGTTAGCCAAAAAACACAATTTATCTTAATAGTGTCAAAGTTCCTCGATGCTCAACTTCTTCAAATTCATTAGTTTCGGGATTATAAATTTTTACACTAAAAGAATACACATATACTCCTTCGTCTAAATCATTTTTTCCTTCTTTCCCATCCCAGGCTTTTTTAATATCATCTGATTCAAAAACCAAATTCCCCCAGCGATTATAAATTATAATTTTGAAATCCTTAAGAGCAGAATAGTCAAGAGATTGAATTAAAAAAACATCATTAACACCATCTCCGTTTGGAGTAAAGACTTTTGGAACAATTAAATTGTTTTTTACTGTATCTGCAGGATTTGGATTTTGACCAATTGCATAATTGAATGAGAGAAGTAAAAGTCCAATAAATAATATAGTTTTTGTTTTCATCTTAATAAAATTTTATTTTTTCATTACTATACCCAGCCAAAACTACCTATTTTTAACTAGTTTTGGCTACTTATAAATCAATAAATAGTGCTTCCATTGTTAAATCATTTTGCACATGCTGCCTGCTGTACTCATTGGCATTCAAGCCGTAAGACGATATAAATGTAACAAATATACTCTTTGTAGTTTTAGTACTTCTAGTAAAAACACTTTTCTTATTTGCTATTTCATTTGCATATTTTTTATCAATAGTAAATTCAGTATTATAAAATTTCATTTCACATAAATTGATTACATTATCATCCCTATCAATAAGCAAATCTATTTGAGCACCATCTGAACTACTTTTATAAATCCAGCTACCATGAACTGCATTAATACCGGCAATTTGCAATGCAATCTTAATTTGTTCAATATGCTTTATGCAAATAGTTTCAAAACTAAAACCTGACCATATTTTATATGATTGTTGGGTTTGTAATTTCATCCAGGCATTAGCTTGAGCAGGTTTTGTCCCTTCAATGTATTTTATATAAAACATTGAGTATTCATCAGTAAGTCGATATAAAGAATCTTTAATTCCTTTGTAAGGAGTATATTTTTCAATAAATCCTGATTCTTCTAATTCCAAAAGTGTTTTTGTTGATGTGCCTCCTGATTTTATCTTGCTCTTTTCTAATAATTCTGTTCGTGTTAAACCCTTACGAACTTTTGCTAATGTTCTAATTACAGCTTCGTGATTATCATATTGTTCAAAAAGGGAAGCAAAAACATTATCAAATTCAGTTCTTAAAAATCCATCCTTACTAAAACATAATCTATCAACAGCTTGTGCAACACTTTCTCCTGCTCTTATTTTCTCTAAATAAAAAGGAATACCGCCCATAAGCATGTACAATTGTATTATATCATAGTTCGTAAACCTAATGTTGTTATACTTTAATAATTTCTTTGTTTCAGCTAAACTAAAGGGTTTTAGTTGAATTTTTTCGGTTATCCTATTATGAAGTCCTCCTTTGTTCTTAATTATATTTTTTACCATATAAGATGCCGCAGAACCACAAATCACAACAATCAAATCATCTCGTTTCGCTGCATAAGAATTCCAAAAGTTTTCAAATGCAGCTAAGAATTTTGATTTACGAGTATCAAGCCATGGAAACTCATCAATGAATATTACCTTTTTCTTTTTGGTTTTAATTTTATCAATGTACTTACTCAACTGATGAAATGCATCGAACCAACTATTTGGCTTTTTGTTCTTTTTATTATTTTCATCAAAGTATTTATCACTAAACTTTAAATGAAAATTGTTTAGCTGTTGTTTTAATGAAATATTGTAAATGCCGGAAAACTCAAACTGTATGTGTTTTTCATATACACTCCGAACAAGAAAAGTTTTACCTATTCTTCTTCTACCATAAACAGCAATTAGCTCTGCTTTATTACTATTTAAAG
>JAIPBB010000155.1 GCA_021739805.1 Saprospiraceae bacterium
CATTGTTGTCTAAATCATCTACTATTATTTTTGGAACAGGGACACTATCCCATGTTTTCCCATATTTTTGAAGTAAAAATTTGTCGAGAGAAACTCCTTTTAATTCCTGCTTTGTACTTCCACTCCGGTAATGATATTGACCTTTGTAATTTACAGGATTTGGATAAGGTTCGACAATAATTTCAATAAATTTCTTTTCGTTTTCTTCCAATAAGTTGATGTCGCAAACTACTCCTAAAACAGATGCAATTTTATTTGGCAAATCATCCATCAGACGTTTTGCATTTTCAATGCCAACGACTTCACCTTTGTCGTTTTTGCCAATATAAATTTTACCTCCCTGTGCATTTGCAAAACCACAAATCCATTTCAGGTATTCATCACGCCAGTTTTCTTTCCATTCTATATTTTGTTTTTCCTGCATAAGTTTAAAAATCTTAATCTCATTTTACTTCATGCACATCAAAATAGAATTTAGCAACTAAAGTCATGCAGTTCAAATATCTTAATCTAAATTATTATTTTTAAATTGGTTAATAAACTATTAAACAATTTAATAATTTAACAATGTAGCAATGTAATTACTTCAAAATATTCTTAGAAATTACTATTCTTTGAACCTGATTAGTTCCTTCATAAATTTGAGAAAGTTTAGCATCTCTCATCATTTTTTCAACCATAAAGTCTTTAGAATAACCATCTCCGCCCATAACCTGGACAGCATTCATAGTAACTCTCATTGCAATATCAGTTGCATAAAGTTTCGACATAGCTGAAAGTTTTCCAAGAGTTTTTTGATTGGTATCATAAGCCCAGGCAGCATTCCATGTAATTAAACGAGCTGTTTCAACATCAACTGCCATATCGGCAAGCATAAAAGCAATGGCTTGATTTGCAGCAATTGGTTTCCCGAATTGTTTACGTTCTTTAGCCCAATCCCTGGCAATTTCGTAAGCCGCTCTTGCATTTCCTACAGCTGCAGAAGCAACACCGGTTCTTGTTCTATCGAAAGTCTTCATTGCAAAGATAAATCCATAGCCTTCGTCGCCTATCCTATTTTCAACAGGAATTTCAACATCATGAAAAAGAATTTCGTTTTGAACAGAAGCTCTTTGTCCCATTTTTTGAAGTCGTGGTTTGATTTCAATACCTGGAAGATCAGCAGGAACAACAAATGCAGTCAAACTTCTTGCTCCTTTTTCCGGGTCAGTTAATGCAAATACTGTATGGAAAGAAGCAACTTCAGCATTAGTAATAAACCTTTTATGGCCGTTTAAAATATATTTATCTCCTTTTAGGATTGCTGTTGACTTTATTCCTGCAACATCCGAACCGGCATTAGGCTCAGTTAAAGCATAAGCTGCAACACCTTTTTCTTCTGCTAGCTGTCCAAAAAACTTTTTCTTTTGTTCTGGAGTTGCTCCTAAATATAGTGGAGTTAATGCTAGAGTATTTGCATCAATACAGATTCCAATACCAACACATCCTGCACCTAATTCTTCAGAAGCAAGAGCACTTTCAAAAATATTAAAATCTTGTCCTCCAAATTCTTTTGGCAATGGGGCATTCATAAGACCTTCGGCATAAGCAGCTTTTACAATTTCCCAAGGAAACTCAGCTAAATCATCATACTTAATGCGGTTTGGAACTATCCATCTGTTTGTAAAATCTTTATACTTTTCAATAATTTCAAGGTGTTTTGGTTCTAATGTAAAATCTATCATGTGTCCTCCTTTGATAAAATATTTTAATATTATATTAATTCCTATATAAAGCGAACAAAAATAGTAAATTAAATCTAATGTGAAAATTTTATTTTTAATTCATAAACACACATACTAAATGTTAATTATTCATGAATATCTTACACTTAAACCTATAGGATAAGTAAAGAAATTTACCTACTTTTGGCATAATTTTGCAAGCTATTTATTCACAAATTACTTTTATTATGTTTAGGAAATCTATTCTTTTTTTAGCTTTAATAAGTCTTACATTTTCAGTTATCGGAAATCCTGTTGATTCGAATTTTGTAAAAACTATTGCCAAAAATCTTTATTGGGAAAGAAGCAATAATAATGTTGATTATAACGCAATTTCTACAACAATTGCTTCAATAAAGGAAATTAACAATATAGTTATTTACTATGTAGTAGAAATAAATCCTTCCGGATATGTAATAGTTTCAGGCGATGATAATGCTTACCCAATATTAGCTTACTCACTAAACAACAATTATGTTAGTGATAACCAACCCGAGCAATATATTTCCTGGATGCAAAACTATGAAATGCAGATTCAGTATATAATTAACAATAATCTTCAGGCAGACCAAAATATTATAGATAGCTGGAATTATTACTCAATTCATCAAATTAATAGCTCTCCTTTAATGGCTGTAACTCCTTTATTAAATACAACCTGGGACCAGGATGATTATTATAATACTAATTGTCCATCCGCATCAACAGGTCCAGGCGGACATGTTTACGCAGGCTGTGTTGCAACTGCAATGGCTCAGGTGATGAAGTTCTGGAGCTATCCCACACAAGGTACTGGCACTCATTCTTATTCACATACTGTAGCTAATGGTTATTCGAATAATTATGGAACTTTATCTGCAAATTTTGGAACAACAACTTATGGATGGTCAAATATGCCAAATTCATTAACATCTTCAAGCACTTCAACTCAAAAAGCTGCTATTGCTCAACTAATTTATCATTGCGGTGTAAGTGTTGAGATGGACTATGATGTAAGCGGAAGTGCTGCATCAACTGCCGATTGCGAATATTCCCTTAAAACTTATTTTAATTATAATTCCAGTGCTGATTATAAATCAAAATCATCTTATACTACAACTTCATGGGATGCTCTTATAAAAAGCGATTTGGATAATGGATATCCAATTATTTATCGTGGTGATGGCACAGCCGGAGGTCATTCATTTGTTCTTGATGGCTATCAGGGAACATCTAACAACCATTATCATTTCAATTGGGGATGGAGTGGCTATAATAATGGCTACTTTTATTTAACAAGCTTAAATCCGGGGACTTATAATTTTACAAGCAATCAAGGAGCAGTTTTTCAAATTCATCCTGCTTCTTCAAGTGGGTTAAATTGTTCAGGGGCTTATTCGTTAACATCCGGCACTGCATATAATGGAACAACAATAGGAGGAAATAGTAATGTATCGACTTATTCCGGAGCTCCTTCTTCATGGACTGAAACCGGACCTGAAAAAGTTCACACTATAAGTATAAGTGGAACTACTAGTTTATCAGCAAGTTTAACAAATCTTGGAACAAATGATCTCGATGTTTTTATTTTAAGTAGTTGTAATAATAATGCTTGTGTAGCCTTTGGTGATAATACAGCATCTTTGACTAATGCTACAAGCGGAACTTACTATATAGTTGTTGATGGGTATGGTGGTGCATCAGGTAGTTATACTCTAACGGTTAGTGTTGGTGGATCTCCCAATTTAAGCTATTATACAAACACAGGCTCAGTTAATACTTTTAGCTACGATACAACAACTCATGTATTAGGTGTTACTAATAGTGTTGCAAATTATGGTACCGGACCAGCTGGTGGTTTCAGAATTGGTTGGTATTTATCAACTGATACGACAATAACAACATCTGATGTATTTGTTGATTCAACATCAATGGCTTCTCTGGCAAACGGATATTTTTCTAATCAAAGCATCAGTAAAGATTTAGATAGCGTAAGTGGTCTGTCTTCAGGAATATATTATGTGGGTGTGATATTTGATTTTTTGAGTGATGTTAGTGAAACAAACGAAAATGACAACTCAATTTATTTCACAAATACAATCAATTATTCTGCTTCTTTAGGTGCTTTAAATTGTTCCGGTGCTCCTACCCTAACATCAGGAACACCCTATAATGGAACAACAATAGGTGGAAATAGCAATGTAACCACATACACAGGAGTACCATGGAATGAATCAGGTCCAGAGAAAGTTCATAAAATTATTACCGGAGCAACTGGAAATATTACCGCAACACTGACAAATCTTGGAAGCAATGACCTGGATGTAGTAATTTTGTCTGCATGTAGTGAAGATAGCGTTGTAACAGCCGGAGATCTTACTTGTACATCAACTTCTGTAGCAGCCGGAATCTATTATATTGTTGTTGATGGTTATAATGGAGCTTCAGGCAGTTACACTCTTACTGTAACATTTACCGGTGCTCCTACTTGTACTTATACTTTGTCGCCCACCAGTCAATCAATTGGTTTCAATGGAGGTAGTGGGACTTTTAATGTTATTACTCAAACCGGCTGTACCTGGACTGCAACAGAAAGTTGTAATTGGGTTACAATTGATCCTGCCTGGACTGTTCAGGTCAATCATAGTATAGTTGGAGATATTGGAGGTAGTGCAGGTGTCGAAACAGATGGAACATATTATTATGTTGCTCAATGGTCAGGTGACACAATTGCTAAATACAATATGAGTGGAACCTTATTAAGTAAATTTACAATCACAGGTGTAACAGGTTTAAGAGACTTAGCTTATGATGGAACGTATTTTTATGGTGGAAAAAACACCAATTTAATTTATAAAATGAATTTTAATTCAAGTCCACCATCTTTGGTTAGCACTATTACATGCCCTTCAACTTTCACTATAAGAAACATATGCTATCAGCCTGACAGTAATGCCTTTTGGGTAGGTGGATGGGCAACAGACCTCTCATTAGTAAATATGAGTGGAACTGTTTTAAGAACAATACCATCAACTGCACATGGATTAACTTCAACTTATGGTACTGCTTATGACACTGTAAGTGCCGGTGGTCCTTATATCTGGGCAATTAATGCAAATTCCACTACCAATACAACATTAACTCAAATTAATGCATATTCAGGATTACCAACTGGATTGACTCATGATTGCACAATGGATGTTTGCTCTATAGGTGAGCTGGGTGGTGGTTTATGGATTCAACCTAATATTGTTTCTAATACAGTTACTTTAGGAGGAATTATTCAAGGTGTAAAAATCTTTGGCTATGATTTGGCAACTGCTACTAATTATGGAAACGGAAGTGGTATTGTAAACTTTAACGTTGATACTAACTTAACAACAAGCCAAAGAACTTGCAATATTACTGCAGGTGGACAGACTTTCGCAATCACACAAAGCGGAGCAACTGGATGTACCTATTCATTATCATCAAACAGTCAAAGTTTTACTTCTTCATCAGGTACTGGAACTTTTAATGTTATTACCCAAACAGCATGTACATGGACGGCAACAGAAAGTTGTAGTTGGGTAACTATCACTTCGGGAAGCAGTGGTACAGGAAACGGTACGGTGAATTATTCAATTACTGCAAATACAGGAACTACTCAAAGAACTTGTACCATTAGTGTTCAAGGACAAAATTATATTATTACTCAAGCTCCTCCATGCTCATATATTCTTTCTCCTTCATCATTAAGTTTCACAGCTGCCGGTGGAACAGGCACTTTCAGTGTTCAAACTCAAACGGGATGTACATGGACAGCAACCGAAAGTTGTAGTTTTGTAACTATCACATCAGGCTCAAGTGGAACAGGTAACGGCTCAGTAAGTTATACTGTTAGTGCTAATAGCTCCACAAGTCCAAGAAGTTGTATAATAACAGTTCAGGGACAATCTTACACTATAACTCAAAGTGGCAATTGTACTTTTACATTATCAAGTACTGGTCAAAATTTCACTCATACAGGAGGAACTGGCAGTTTCACCATCACAACAAGTACTGGATGTAGCTGGACAGCAACCGAAAGTTGTAGTTGGTTAACTATTACTTCGCCGGCAAGTGGTTCAGGAAACGGAAGTATTACATTTTCTGTAACTCCAAATACAACAACTGCCCAAAGAAATTGTGTAATTACAGTTGAAAGCGAAACATATACAGTTGTACAAACCGGAGCACCTTGTACTTATACTTTATCTCCAACAAGTCAAAACTTTACTTTTGCTGGAGGAAATAGCTTTTTCAATGTTCAAACACTAACAGGATGTACATGGACAGCTACAGAAAGTTGCAGTTGGGTTTCAATTACTTCCGGCAGTAGTGGAAGTGGCAATGGTGTTGTAAATTTCTCAATCGACCCAAATACAAGCAGCAGTCAACGTAGCTGTTCGATAGATGTTCAAGGACAAAGTTTTTCAATTACACAAGATGCCGGAGGATTAGCCCCAATAGCTGATTTCGTTGCATCTCAAACATCTGGAATTGCTCCTATTACTGTTGATTTTATTGATAATTCGACAAATACTCCAACTAGCTGGGATTGGACTTTTTACGGCGGAACTCCTGCAAGTTCGACTATTCAAAATCCTATAAATATTATTTATAGTACTCCCGGTTCTTTTGCTGTGAAATTAACCGCTACAAATGCATTTGGAAGTGATAGCGAAACAAAAGGTTCATATATCAATGTAAGCCCATCTGGAGTTGTTGAAATAAGCAACACTCAGAATATATTCGTTTATCCAAATCCAACGCATGATATGCTTTATATTGACAGTAAAACCAAAATTGGTATAGTTGAAATTACTAATATGCTTGGTGAGATTGTTTATAAAGGAATTTACAGTAACAAAATCGATATTTCTAATTTATCGAATGGAATTTACACTATGAGCATCTTTGATGAAAGCAGTAAGTTAGTGAAGAGAGAGAAAGTTGTGAAGTATTAGATTGATTCGAAATGTAATTTATTGCAAAACAATTTTCTCAACTTTTACAAAATCATTATTCCACAACCTAATAAAATAAACTCCTTTTGGGTAAGTTGACAAATCCATTTCAATATTTTCTCTATTCAGAATAAATTGCTTATGAATTTCCTGTCCTTCGATGTTAAATACTGAAATTTGAAAATCTTTATTTATGCCGGAAGTTATGATTTTGAAAATGCCTTTTGATGGATTAGGATAAACTATAATATTAAAATCCCTGGCTTTTGCGTAGCTCTCCTTAAGACCAACTGATTTTGAAGATATACTGGCAACAAATGAACTGAAGCTGCCATTATTCCACAGATAATGGTTACCGAAAAGAACTGATTCAGCAAAGAAACCTGACACCGCAATATCTTCATTATTTGTAACAGAAATTCCAATTGTTTCGTTCCTGTCATGGTTTGTTGTATCAATTATCGACCAAACTCCATTACCAAGTGAATCAAGTTTCAGAATGAAAGAGTTCCTAACATAATTAGAATTAGAATAAATATGCATATTTGAAATTTTGCAGTAACCACCGATACGACCAGCTGCATATATGTTATTGTTTACACTTTTCAATTCTGTCAATTCAAAATCTAATTGAGGAGAGCCGTTAGTTCCAGTAATATACCATTTCAAATTACCAAGTGAGTCAATTTTAATCAAATGTGGTAAAGCCCACTCCGTTGGAGGGTATATCATTGTACCCCAGAAATCAATTGTATCATGTCCGTTTCCACCAATATAATAATTAGAAAACTCGTCCGATCCTGTCACGTCCCAATAATTAGCATAACTTTTTCTTGCCTGTCGATTCCAGACAACATTTCCAGAGTCGTTCAAACAAATGATAGCGAACCTAACTCCATAATGCTTGGTAGTATCAACAATAACACCAACAGAATCGTATTGAAAGTCATATAATGAAACAGGTACAATTGTATCATGTCCTAAAACTATTGTGCTATACAAAGAACCAGAAAGAAATAGCTTATCTGTACTACTTATTTCAAGACTATTCACTGTAAAATCACTTTGGTTAATAAGATTTAATGCTGTGCCATTTTCGTTATACTTAATAATATACATACCAATTTTCGTAGATATGAAGTTATCAAAATATGCTGGTCCAGAAACAAATCCTGTAACGAAAACATTATTATTATTGTCAACAACAATATCTGTAGGACTTACATTGCTAGAACCTGTAGCTTGCTTTGCCCATAGGACTGTGCCTGATGGACTTATTTTTACAAGAAAGAATTTCTCCTTGTTTTGACTGTTTAGTGTAAAGTTTCCAGCAGTAAGAAATCCACGGAAGTTTCCGAGTACAATAATGTTATTTTGGTGATCAAGAAGAATTTTATTTGTAAAACTTGGAATTGTAGTAGATAATGTTACAACCCATTGACATATACCAGTGGAATCATATTTTACAATAAATGGACTAATGACTGAATTGTACACCTGATGGCTTCCAAACTTAGATGAATCTTGAAAATAGCCACAAGCATATACATTCAGTGATGCATCAATTACAACACCATTGCTTTGTGAAGAATAATTGTCAATGGACTGTTCTGCCCAGGACCAATTTGAGTATTGGGCAAATGACACCATACCGCTAAAACAGATTAAAGTAAATAAACAGATACGTTTCATCATTTTGCAAATGATTTATATTAATATACAAAAATAATCATTTCCAATAAGTAGTCCTAATTTTAATGTAAGTGAGTTAAAGAAAAGAACTAACAAATCTTATTAATTATAGACAAAAAAAAACCATCAAACTAATGGTTGATGGTTAATAAATATTATGAGTTAATTTTTCAATCCCCCTTTTCTTTTAATGGATTAAAAAAATCAGGTGAATCTTCCAGGCCAATGCTATATTGATACATTGCTTTGAAACTCATACCCATGCTTGAAAATCCACCATCATGGAAAAGATTTTGCATGGTTACTTTTCGGGTTAAATCGGAAAATAATGTTATACAATAATCGGCACATTCAGCGGCAGATGCATTTCCTAATGGCGACATTTTTTCTGTGAAATCTATTAATCCTTCAACACCTTTAACTCCACTACCTGCTGTTGTTCTTGTTGGTGATTGTGAAATAGTGTTTATTCTGATTTTTTTATCACGCCCATAAATATATCCAAAACTACGAGCAATGGACTCTAAAATGGCTTTTGCATCTGCCATGTCATTATATCGAAATAATGTTCTTTGAGCAGCTACATAAGATAAAGCAACTACAGAACCCCATTCGTTTATTGCATCAAGTTTTCTGGCGGTTTGAAGCATTTTATGAAAAGATAAAGCAGAAATATCAAGAGTTTTCTGATAGTAATTATAATCCAGCTCGTCATATTTTAATCCTTTTCTCACATTCATCGACATACCAATTGAATGAAGAACAAAGTCAATTTTTCCACCTAAGATTTCCATGGACTTAACAAAAACATTGTTAAGGTCATCTAGATTAGTTGCATCAGCCAGAATAACTTCTGAATTAGTAATTTTACCAAGCTCAGTGATTTGACCAAATCTGTTAGCAACAGGGGTGTTCGATAAAGTAAATATTGCTCCTTCTTCATGAGCTTTTAAAGCAACCTGCCATGCTATTGATTTCTCATCTAAAGCACCGAAGATTATTCCTTTTTTTCCTTTTAGTAAGTTGTACATAGTTTTTTGTTTTGTTTCAGGTTTCACACTTCGACTTCCCTTCGGCTTCGCTCAGGGCAGGCTGCTCAGTGCAAGGGTTTCAGGTTTCACTTCACATTTGACATTTGACATCTGACATCACTTTAGGTTTCAGGTTGCTCGTTTCTCGTGTGTTCATCGTCATTGCGAGCGAAGCGAAGCAATCTGTTTGACCGAAGCAAGCAATTTGTCAATAATCTTCACCACACTTAATTCAACGGATTGCTTCAGTCGTTCCTCCTTCGCAATGACGCCTTGAATTGGCTTAGTGCCTTCCTTTTGCCTTTTGCCTACTCACTTCCCGTCATTCCTCGATACGCCACGCAGTTAAATTCGTGATAAATTCTTATTTCAGCAAAGCGTGGCACTCGGATTGACTATAGCTACTAACTTTCTCACAAGCTCTCCCATTCTCCCCTTCATCCACTCTATTTGCCAACTGCCTTCTCCTTAGCCTTAGCCTTTTTACTGTGCAACTCAATTCTCCGACAACAATTCCCTCGCAGTTTCAGTTGCTGCATTTGAAACATTTTCGCCGCTTAACATTTTAGCTATTTCAAGAACTCTTTCGTCTTTATTTAATTTCTTTATTAGTGTTTTTGTAGTTTCCTTATCACTTTCTTTATAAACATAAAAATGCTCACTCCCCTTCCCTGCTATTTGCGGAATATGCGTGATTGCGATTACCTGCATTTTCTCCGACATGCTTTTTAATATGTTTCCAACTTTTCCTGCTATATCACCTGAAACTCCTGCATCAATTTCATCAAAAATTATTGTTGGCAGCAAACTGTTGGTTGAAATCAATGACTTAATACTTAGCATCAATCTTGATAGTTCACCACCTGAAGCAATACCGGAAATTTCATCTAATCGTCCGCCTTTGTTTGCATTGAATAAAAAACTGACTTTATCTTTACCATCAGCAGTAAAATTTTCTAAATATTCATGATGAATTTTCAATTGAGCATCAGGCATTCCTAATTCAGAAAGTAATAGTGTTAATCGTTTTTCAATGATAGGAAAAGCTGATTTACGATTTTTTGAAATTTCAATAGCGGACTTATTTAAATTAATTTCCTGTTTTTCGATTTCATTTTTGAGATTAGAAATTTTATTATCCAAAGATGATATTTTTGATAAATCATCATCAAGTTTTTCACGAATATCAATTAATTCTTTTATCGTTTCGACTCTATGCTTTTGTTGAAGTTTATATATTAAATCGAGCCGTGAATTTAAACTTTCTAGGCGTTCGGGATTAAAATTTACTCCTTCTTCAATCTTTTCAATTTCTGATGCTATATCATCAATCTCAATTAATGAGCTTGCAAAGCGTTTATAAACTTCATTAATATTCGGGTGATAATTTGAAACCTGGTTTACAAGATTTTTTATTTCGGCAAATTGTTTAATAAGATTATTCTCACTTTGACTCAAGGCTGTAGTGGCAGCAAATAACTTTGATTTAATTTCTTCGGCATTATTAAGTATTTCAAGCTCAGTTTCTATTTCATGCTGCTCGTTTTCAATAAGATTTGCTTCGTTAATTTCATCAAATAAAAACTGAAAATAGTCTTTATCAGCATTAGATTTCTTCTCGGCAATTAAAAGCTCATTGAGTGCTTTTTTATTTTTCAAAAACTCCTTAAAATCATGATTATAAGCAGACAATAAATTTTGATGTTTAACGAAATTATCAATTATTGCAAGGTGAAAATTCGAATTGTTTAAAGCAAGAGTTGTGTGCTGAGAATGAACATCCACGAGCATATTGCCTAATTCTTTAAGCACATTAAGATTAACGGGTGTGTCATTAATAAATGCTCTTGATTTTCCCTGGCTATTAATTTCTCTTCTAAGTAAAGTGCTTTGTTCAAAATCCAGTTCATTCTGCTTAAAAAAACTTTCAAGATTATAATTGTAAATATTAAAACTACCCTCAACTATGCACTTTCTGTTTTTATTTAACAATACTTTAGTGTCAGCTCTATTTCCAAGAATTAGGGATAATGCTCCAAGCAATATTGACTTACCAGCCCCTGTTTCACCAGTGATAATTGATAAACCATCTGAAAAATCAATTTCCAGTTCATCGATTAAAGCATAGTTTTTTATTGATAAGTGTTTAAGCATTTTTGTGATTTTCCTGAGGAGCTAAGGTAATTATTAATTCTTGACTGACCTATTATAAATCGTAATTTTCCTAAGAAGTCTTTGCAAGAAAACTCCAAATATCAAAAATCAAAAAATCCAAACCCCTTTATAATCTAACAATTCAAAATTTTCCGACTATTTTATATGTGCTTAATTTGATTGAAATTTTCAAAAACATTAGTTTTCTTTAAGACATAATATAAGTCCACTCATCAATCCTTCCAGTGACTCGTCCTGATTTTTGTTTACAAATTTAATTTATATATTTTTTAGATTTCTTTTTAATTATCATTTTATTTCTTTGTCATTTCAATACAGTTTCCTTTTTTGATGTGTTGGGTTGTGAAGTATTTTTAATATAC
>JAIPBB010000156.1 GCA_021739805.1 Saprospiraceae bacterium
TCCTAATTAAATTAACTTATGAGAAAAATATTTTTATTATTAATAGTGTTGACTTTGTTCTTGTCATCATGCACAAAAAAGCAAAATCTTGATACGAAACAAATGTTATTGAAAAGTTGGAATTTAACTTCAGCGATTAAAATCTCAAATAATAAACTTGTTGGTGTTGATTCACTAGACTTTTTTGAGTTTAAAAAACTAGATTCAAAACAGTTAAATGTTGATAGAGGTATTAAGGTTGAATTAAATGATTCATTTGCTTTTTCCCAGAAAGTTAAAAACCTTAACCTTGAAAGACATGGAATTTGGTCTGTTTCGGGAGATTCTTTGCAAATAGTTTTTTCTGAGAACCAAACTTTAAATTATGATTCAAGTGCAATTGTTATTGATAATGACATAGTTAAAATAATATATTTAAACAAAGGGATTGAAGTAGCACAACAGGTAAATGGGGAAATAATTTTCGATCAAAAAACACAGAATTATTTAATTGAAAACTTAAGTGAGAAGAAATTGATTCTTAGTGATGGCGAATATAAATACACTTATAATTCCACAATTTTGGAATTACAGAATGGATTTTCTTTCATGTCATTTTTAAGGGGATTACTGGGAATTATTTCAATACTTTTAATTGCATTTCTTTTTAGCACAAATCGAAAGGCTATTTCATGGAGAACAATTGGTGGAGCCTTGGGTTTGCAATTAATTATTGCTATAGCAGTTTTAAAAGTTCCTGCAATTCAATCAATTATTGGAGTAATCGGAAAGATGTTTATTAAAGTGTTGAATTTTACAGAAGTAGGTAGTGAATTTATTTTTGGTGGATTAATTGATCCAAATACTTACGGTTTTATTTTCGCATTTCAGATTTTACCAACAATAATTTTCTTTTCGGCATTATCAAGCGTACTATATTATTATGGTGTAATTCAAAAAATAGTTTATGCGTTTGCATGGGTTATGACTCGTCTTTTGAAATTGTCAGGTGCAGAAAGTTTATCAGCTGCCGGAAATATTTTTCTTGGACAAACAGAATCCCCACTTTTAATTAAAGCTTACCTAGGGAAAATGAATCGCTCTGAACTAAATCTCGTTATGGTGGGAGGTATGGCGACAATTGCAGGAGGTGTTCTAGCAATTTATATTAAATTTTTAGGTGGCGATGACCCTGCAAACCAAATGTTATTTGCACGGCATTTAATCACTGCATCTGTTATGGCAGCCCCGGGGGCTGTGGTGCTTGCAAAACTCCTGGTTCCCCAAACCGAAGATGTTAATGCAGCTGTAAAAGTTAGTAAAAACAAAATTGGTTCAAATATTTTAGAGGCGATAACAAATGGAACTACCGAGGGTGTTAAACTTGCCGTTAACGTTGGAGCAATGCTTCTTGTTTTTCTGGCATTTATTGCAATGTTGAATTTTATTTTTCTTAAAGTCGGCGATTGGACGCATCTAAATACTCTTATAGCCAATTTAACAAATGGTCAATATGATAGTTTTAGTTTGCAATTCATCCTGGGATATACTCTCGCACCCTTGATGTGGTTGATTGGCGTTAATAGTGCTGACATTGCAATTGTCGGTCAATTGCTTGGAGAGAAAATTATTCTCAATGAGTTGATAGCTTATGGAAGCCTTAGAGATTTTATTAATGTTGGGGCTTTTGAATATCAAAAATCAATTATTATTGCTACATATATTCTTTGCGGATTTGCAAATTTTGGCTCTATTGGGATACAATTGGGTGGAATCGGTGCTTTAGCACCTGAGAAAAGAACAGTTTTGTCGAGGTTAGGTTTTAGAGCTTTGCTTGGAGGTGCTCTTGCTTCTGTCTTATCAGCAACTATTGTAGGAATGATTTTAGGATAATGAGATTGGTAGAAAATATGAAAAAAATTCTGTTTATTTCCACACTGCTTTTACTTTATTTTTTTGGATGCAAAAATTATCTTTCGAAAAGTGAGAGATTAGCGATTGAGGCTGCTAAAATTCATAAAGAAGTTTTAACAATCGATTCTCACACCGATACTCCATTAAATTTACACAGGCAGGGATTTGATTTTTCTAAAAGAAATGATTCTTTATTTCGAAACAGCAAAGTTGACTTGCCCAGAATGACAGAAGGTGAACTTGATGCTGTTTTTATGGCAATATTTCTTTCACAGGGTGATAGAACTAAAGAAGGAAATGAAAAAGCCATAAAAAAAACTTATGAATTATTTGAAACCATCAATGAAGTAATTGTACAAAATTCTGATAAATTAACTTTTGTGAAAAATTCAAAAGAAGCTTATGAAAATGAAAAGCTTGGAAAACATTCAATATTTATTGGAATTGAAAATGGATATGCAATTGGCAACGATATTACATTAATAAAAAAGTATTATCAACTCGGTTCACGATACATTACTTTATGTCATACAAAAAATAATGACATTTGCGATTCATCAACTGATGAAAAAGAGCATAACGGCTTAAGTGATTTTGGGAAAAAAGTAGTCCAGGAAATGAATAGAGTTGGAATGATGATTGACGTTTCACATATTTCTGATAAAAGCTTTTATGATGTTGTTGAATTATCAAAAACTCCTGTAATTGCCTCCCATTCATGTGTCAAAGCAATTTGCGATAATCCAAGAAATATGTCGGATGAAATGCTTAAAAAACTTGCGAAAAATGGGGGAGTAGTCCAAATTTGTATTTTGAGTGCTTATGTTAAAAAACCTAAACCAAATCCTGAAAGAGATACTGCTCAGGCAATAGTTAGAAAGAAGTATAGAGGATTTCAAGATTTGACGGATGAGGAAATGGCTAATGCCAGAAAAGAATGGTATGCAATTGATGATAAATATCCACAAAAGTTAGCTACAGTTAAAGATGTTGTTGACCATATTGATTATGTAGTAAATCTTGTTGGGATTGATTATGTTGGGATTGGAACTGATTTTGATGGTGGTGGGGGAGTTAAAGGATGTTATGATGTTAGTCAAATGGGGAATATTACTTTAGAACTCGTAAGAAGAGGTTATACCAAAGAGCAAATTGAGAAAATATGGGGAGGAAATTTATTGAGAGTATTAAATTCTGTTGAAAAATTTTCAAAGGAATTGTCCTTGAATAATTAGTTTTAATTTAATTTTGTTTGAATCCGAAACTGATGTCAGATGTGAAAAAGTCGGAAGTCGGAAGACCGAAGTACAAAGACACTTTGCTTAGTGTCCAACAAACAAGAAACAAGAAATCCATCCAGACGGACTCCTTTTGGTCGAACGGACGAAGCAAGCTTCGCAAGAAACGAAAAATAAGTAACAATTAGCAAGAAACGAGAAGCAAGAAACGAGTAACAAGAAATCCGAAACTTGAAACCCAAAACCCAAAACCAATGAAGCAATACCACGATTTACTAAGAAAAGTATTAAACGAAGGAGTATTAAAAAATGATAGAACCGGAACAGGAACTAAAAGTATTTTTGCGTATCAAATGCGATTTAATTTGCAGGAAGGATTTCCAGTGCTTACCACTAAAAAACTTCACTTACGTTCTATTATATACGAGTTGCTTTGGTTTTTAGCTGGTGATACAAACACTAAATATTTAAATGACAATAAAGTAAGAATTTGGGATGAATGGGCAGATAAAAATGGTGATTTGGGTCATATTTATGGCTATCAATGGCGTTCGTGGCCAACTCCTGATGGAAAGCATATTGACCAAATTTCACAAGTTGTTGATTCTATAAAAAACAATCCTGATTCGAGACGCCATATTGTAAGTGCCTGGAATGTTGGTGAAATTGAGAATATGGCTTTACCACCTTGTCATGTTTTATTCCAATTTTATATTGCAGATGGAAAGCTATCGTGTCAGCTATATCAGCGGAGTGCGGATATTTTCCTCGGTGTTCCTTTTAATATTGCATCTTATGCTTTATTGACTAAAATGATGGCCCAGGTTTGTGGATTTCAAGAAGGTGATTTTGTTCATACTTTTGGTGATGCACACATTTATTTAAACCATATCGAGCAGTGTAATCTCCAGTTATCACAAGATCCTTATCCTTTGCCTGAAATGAAAATCAATAGTCAAATTAAAAGCATATTTGATTTTAAATATGAAGATTTTGAATTGTTGAATTATCAAGCACATCCTCATATTAAAGGTGAAATTTCAATTTAATATGCAGATTCTTAATAGGTTTAATAAGTACAACCGGTTTAGTAATGCGGTACAAAACAGACTTGGAAATTTTGCATAAAATCCATACTAGTAAAGAATTTATCTGAGAATTTAATTTCAAATGCAACTTTTTTATGTAATTTTGTGTCTCGTAAATTGTGTGATGAATTCCCCTATAAATTAATTCAACCATTAAATCTTAAATTATTACATTGTTTATTTTAAAGTTTTTTATATGAAGAAGATATCAATAATTGTTGCAATAACGGAAAACGATGGAATAGGTTTGAATAACGATTTATTATATTATTTACCGGAAGATTTAAAGCGTTTTAAAAAACTTACAAGCGGAAATGTTGTAGTAATGGGAAAAAACACTTATTTGTCTCTCCCCAAAAGACCATTGCCAAATCGTGTTAATATTGTTATTTCCGACGATAAAAATGATGATTTTGAAGGTTGTGTAATGGCTTATTCAATTGAAGAAGCAATTGAAAAATTCGACATCGAGAAAGAAAATTTTATTATTGGAGGAGCTTCAATTTATAAGCAATTTTTACAATTTGCTAATAAGTTCTATTTAACAAGAATTCATACTGTAAAAAATGCTGACACATTTTTAGCTGTGGATTTTAGTAATTGGAAATTAATTGAAGAAGAAAAAATAAATAGCTCTCAGAGTGATGTTGATTATTCTTATTTAACCTATGAAAGATTAGCAATCTAGGAAACCTTTAACAAGAAAATCCGTTACGTAAATTTATTGTGTAAACCGCATTCTGATTTTTGGAAATAAGTCGTTTTTGTTGGAAAAAAATAATATTATAATTTTAGTAAAATGCAGTAAAATAGGTGTTTATACGGTTTGGTTTGATGTTTGATAAAGTGATTTTTGAATTAGTATAAAAACATCAAACAAAAAAAACAAACAATTATGTCAGGATTATGTGGTTTTTGCGACTGTTTGATGTAATAGAAAATAAATTTAATTAAAATAAAGAATGATAACTAAATATAAAAATATAAAACTGAAATCAAAGGCATTAATGCTTTTGATTTTTATTTTGCTAAATAGTAATTTATTTGCTCAGACTTATCCTACATCTAGCGGGGGTGATGATGATGATTATTACATAACTAATGTAACATTCGCCGGAATAAATAATACTTCATCAAATAATGGTCCTGGATATGAAGATTATACAAGTGGAATCGCTGCTTCTGTAACTGTTGGTTCAACTTACACCCTTTCAGTTACGATTCATAAGAAAAAACACAGTTATCTTCACGCTTGGATTGACTGGAATCACGATTTTGATTTCACTGATACAGGCGAAGAATATATTTTAGCTACTGATGTTAACGATGATGGACCACATACAGTAAATATTACTGTTCCAAGTGGTGCAACATTGGTAAGTACAAGGATGAGAGTTACTGATAAAAAAGATTCGGCTCCCCTTTCAGATGAAAATCCTATTTCAAAAGGCGAAGTTGAAGACTATACTGTAACCATATATGCTGCCTCTGTTATTACAGATTTATTTTACTATGTAAGTGATGGAGACAATAGTTTATATACAATTGACAGAACAAACGGCAATTGTAATTTGATTGGTTCTACTGGAGTAGGTTCTATTGAGGCAATTGCAATGTGGCCTATCCCTGGGAATAGAATTCTTTATGCTGCAGATGCAGGTAATTTTGGTATTCTTAATCAATCAACAGGAGCTTTTAGTTTAATTGGTGAAATAGACGGAGGAAGTACTGCAAATGGTGCAAATGGAGCAAAAACATTAAATGATGTTGACGGACTTGCTTTTGACCCATTAACTGGAATACTATGGGCAACAGAGAGAAAATCCAATTCCGGCGATTATGATTTGTTATTTCAGATAAATCCAGCTACTGGTCATTTTGTTGCTGATGTTTTTGGAACAGGTGTTGACTATATTGTAATTGATGGTGTTGGAGTGTGGGACGATGTTGATGATATTGCCATAAGCTCTACAACAGGAGAAATGTATGCTGTTAGTAATTATAATAATGGCACAAGTGACCAATCATTAAATATTAACAAATATACTGGTGCTATAACTGTTATTGGTAATCTCACTTATAATGATGTTGAAGGATTAGGATATCACAATGATGGAACGTTTTGGGCTACTGAAGGTGATAGCAATAGGTTTAGTCAGATTAACCCTGCTACAGGAGTTATGACACAAGTGAAAATGCCTATGCTTGGTGGAGGTGACCCAGAGGCATTAGCTGCACTTATTGCAGATTTAAATACAGTGTCTGGAAGAGTTTTTAATGACATTAATTTAAATGGTGCTGATAATTCAGAAGCAGCAATTACTGGCGTTACCGTTTTATTATACAATGATGTTAACGCTAATCAAGTCCTTGATGGTCCGGACGTTTTATTACAATCTACAACTACCGATGGCAATGGTGATTATGTTTTTTACTATGCTACAACTGGAAATTTAATTACAACAGTTGATTTAACAACACTTCCTTCAGGTTTCGCTTTAACAACTGATAATATTGAAATAGCATCATTTACTGATAATGTGAATTTTGGAGAAGTTGATTCAGGAAATGATTTTGGTGCAGCCTCCGGTTCGGATTGCGATAGCGATGGAATACCTGATTTTACTGAAGGAACAACGGATTCTGATGGCGATGGAGTTCAAAATCAATGCGATTTAGATTGTGATAATGATGGCATTCTTGATAATGTTGAAGGAACAGGTGATAAAGATGGTGATGGAATTCCTAACTATCTTGATTTAGATAGTGATAATGATGGTATTCCTGATGCAATTGAAGCAAACTCAGGTGCAGCTCCAACGGGATATAATTCATCAACAGGAAGAATTACAGGTTCTGATACTGATAGTGACGGTTTATTGAATTCTGTTGATAATGCTCCAACAACACAATATGGTAGCGGTTCAACCTCTAATTTGCCAAATCCTGATTCTGATATTGATGGAATAAGTGATTATAAAGATTTAGATTCTGATAATGATGGAATTCTCGACATAATAGAAGCTGGTGGAACAGATTCAAACAAAGACGGTAGAATTGATGGATTTTCCGATTCTAATAACGATGGTTATCACGATGCATTAACATCTTCACCACTTCCAATTCCTAATACAGATGCTTCAACTTATGAAACTCCAAACGGTCAACCACTGAAACCAAACTATATTGATATGGATTCTGATGCTGATGGTATTGATGATACAAAAGAAGGACTAGCTACTTGTGGTATAGCCACACCTTGTTACTCAATTCCCAGTCAGGTGGTTGACGCTGATAATGATGGAATAATAAACTATTGGGACATCACAAGCGGTGGAACTCCAATCACTCCTTACAATAAAGATGGAGATAGTTATCCTGATTATATTGATACTGATACGGATAATGATGGTTCTCCTGATTTGATAGAAGGAAATGATGCAAACAATGATAATACAGCAGATTCATCTCCTTCTGGAAATGATGCAGATGGAAACGGTATCGATGATACATTTGATAACAATTGTTCCGGTTCTACAATAATTAATATATCAGCTTCAGATTATGGCGAAGAAAGAGTATCTGATGGAAATATGGATCTTACTAGTTCAGACCTTGAACTTCTTAATGATGGAAGTACTAATCAAATAGTTGGTGTTCATTATGGTAGTATTAATGTCCCACAAGGAAAAACTATAAGCACTGCATACCTTCAATTCCAATGTGATGAAGTGTCAACAGGTTCAGTAACAATAACAATTAAAGGTGAAGACATTGATAATGCTCTTGCATTTACAACAACAGCTTATGATGTTTCGTCAAGGACACAAACTTCAGCTTCCGTAGCATGGTCGCCTGCAGATTGGAATACAATTGGTGAAAGCGGTGCAGCTCAGCGTACAGGAGAAATTAAAACTATTATTCAGGAAATTGTAAATCGTGGTGGTTGGAATGCAGGAAATAGTATGGCTTTTATATTTTCAGGCCCTTCCGGAACGAGAACAGCAGAAACTAATCCTACTCTTCATATCGAATATGCAGGAATAAAGTATGCTTGTGGAACAAATGTGCCAACTCAGGATGAAGACGCTGATGGGGAAGACGATTGGAGAGATGGTGGAAATGTTATTACAGGCAGAGTTTATGAAGATATAAATACAAATGGAAATGATGATTCTGAACCTGCTTTAGCAAATGTTACCATTAAACTTTACAATGACGCTAATGGAAATGGAGTTATAGATGGAGGAGATTCTTATGTTGAATCCACAACAACCGATGCCAGTGGAAATTATCAATTTAAATACGCAGCAACAGGACATATAATAACTACTGTCGATTTAAGCACTCTTCCTGCAAATTATGCACTTACTACTGATAATGTTGAAGTTGCATATTTTACAAGTTTGGGGCAATCAGATAGTGGAAATGATTTTGGTGCTGCCACAGGTGCCGATTGCGATAGTGATGGTATTCCTGACTTCTTTGAAGGCACAGCAGACAGTGATGGTGATGGAGTTCAAAACCAATGCGACCTTGATAGCGATAATGATGGTATATTAGATGCAGTTGAATCTACAAAAGATACTGATGGTGATGGAATAAAAGATTACCTTGATTTAGATAGCGATAATGATGGCATTCCTGATGCTATTGAAGCAAATTATGGAGTAGCTCCAACAGGATATTCAACTTCCGGAAGAATAACTGGTACAGATACTGATGGTGATGGTTTATTAAATTCAGTTGATAATGCTCCAACAACTCAGTATGGAACGGGTTCAACTTCTAATTTGCCAAATCCTGATTCTGATAGAGATGGTGTTGATGATAACTGTGATTTAGATAGCGATAATGATGGAATTCTTGATGTTACTGAAGCTGGTGGAACTGATTCAAACGGTGATGGAAAAATAGACAGCTTTACTGACACAAATAATGATGGTTACAAAGATGCTTTAACTTCATCTCCACTACCAATTCCAAATACAGATGCTACTTCTTATGAAACTCCAAACGCACTTTCATTAAGACCAAATTATATTGATATGGATTCTGATGCTGATGGCATTGATGATACTAAAGAAGGTTTGGCAACATGTGGAATAGGAACACCTTGTTATTCAGTTCCATCTACACTTACTGATGCAGATGGAGATGGGATAATAGACCATTGGGATAATTCTCAAGGTGGAACAGCAATTACTCCATATAATAAAGATGCAGATAGCTATCCGGATTATATTGATACAGATACTGATAATGATGGATTTTCAGATTTAATTGAAGGTAATGATGCCAATAACGATGATGTTGCAGACTCATCACCTTCAGGAAATGATGCAGACGGAAACGGAATAGATGATACTTTTGACAATGTTTGTTCTGGAGCAGGTTCTTTTTATAATACAGTTTCAGATTATGCTGAAGAAAGAGTTTCCGATGGTGATATGTATCTTACAAGTACAGATTTAGAATTAGTTGATGATTCAGATTATCACGGTCTTCAGGAAGTAGGCTTGCAATTTGTTAATGTTAATCTTGAGCAGGGAGCTATCATTACTTCAGCTTATATTCAATTTACCAGCGAACGTGTAAGCACTGGTGCAGTCAGCATTACAATTAAAGGACAGGACATTGATAATGCTCCCGGATTTACGACAACAGATTATAATCTTTCGAGCAGAACAAATACTTCTGCATCGGTTGCCTGGACACCTGCTGATTGGAATTCGGTTGGAGCAAGCACCGCTAATGAACGAACATCAGATATTAAAACGATTATTCAGGAAATTGTAAATAGAGGAGGTTGGAGTTCTGGAAATTCTATCGTTATTACTTTCACAGGTTCAGGTGAAAGAGCTGCTGAAACTAATCCTGTTCTTTATGTCGAGTTTGCTGGAGTTGCTTATGCTTGTGGTACAAATGTTCCAACCCAGGATGAAGATTTAGATGGCGAAGACGATTGGAGAGATGATTTTTATGAAGGTGGAATCCCATTGCCTATTGAATTACTAAGCTTTACCGCTGATGTTAATAATCAAGAAGTTGATTTAAAATGGCAAACAGCATCTGAAATAAATAACGATTACTTTACTGTTGAAAGGTCAATGGATGGTGAAAATTTTGAGCCATTAATAATTGTTAAAGGTGCCGGAAACAGTAATCAAATAATCAATTATTATGAAGTTGATAAAGATCCATATAGTGGAATATCATACTACAGATTAAAACAAACTGATTTTGATGGAGAATTTAGTTACTCGCAAATTATTTCAGTCAATATTACTAAAAATAACAAAGACATTAATATCTATCCAAATCCTGTTTCAAATAATAATTTAACTCTTGAGTTATATGGATTTTCTGAAACTGATGAAATAACTGTGAAAATTAGTAATAGCTACGGAGCACTAATTTACTCAAAAAGTTTTGATAGTTCTAATAATTTAAAATTTGAGATACCAATAAAAGAAATTACTAAAATTTCAGGCATTTATATGGTAACTTTAATAAGCAAAGAATCAATTATTTCCAAAAAACTTATCATTAATTAGAAATTTAAGATATTTGTTTCTAACTAAAAAGCCCAATTTTAGAAGTTAAGTGCAAATATGGGAACTTAACTGTATTGTTGTTGATTTTAAGTAACAGTAAATAAGCCTAATAAATGGCTTGGCTTAATGTTTGAGTGGTGTTAGCACAATACTTATTTATATATAAGAGAAACTAAAAACTTAAGAAATGAAAGGTTTTAACTTGAAATTACTAGGTTTAATAATTTTATTGGTATTTTCTTTACAGAATAATTTATTCTCTCAAACATATCCAACATCCTATGGAAACATTGCAACTTTTGATCATATCACTAATGTTAGCTTTGCCGGAATAAATAATTCATCTGGGGGAACTAGTGGTTATTATAATTACACCACTGGAACTCACGCTAGTTTAACCAAGGGGCAAAGTTATAATTTAGATGTAACAATCGCATTTGATGGGCCTGAATATGTAAAAGTCTGGATTGACTGGAATGGTGATAAGGATTTTGCTGATGCCGGTGAAGAATATGTTGTTGCTGATGCTGTAACAAATAGTGGACCTCATACAGTTTCTATTAGTGTTCCAATGGGTGCATCAACTGGTACTACACGAATGAGAGTTTCGTTATCGGAGTTTACCGCTCCTACTTCAAATGGTATATGGATGTTTGGTGAAGTTGAAGATTATTCAGTTGATATTACAGCTGTTGTAGGTCAGTCAGATATGTTATATTACGTTAGTAATACAGACGATAACTTATATTCAATTGACAGAACTAATGGTGATTGTGCACTATTAGGAGCAACAGGTAAAAATAATATTGAAGCAATTGCAATGTGGCCTTTCCCTTCTGATAGAAAGCTTTACGCAGTTGATGCTGGTGATTTCGGATATCTTAATAAATCAACAGGAGCTTTTACTTTAATTGGTGAAGTTGATGGAGGTGGAACCGCTAACGGTGCAAATGGTCCTCAAAGCTTAAATGACGTTGATGGACTTGCATTCGACCCATTAACAGGAAAATTGTGGGCAACCGAACGTAAATCAGGAACTGGAGTTAATGATTTATTATTTCAAATAAATCCGGCAACCGGATTGTTTGTTTCTAATGCATTTGGAGCCGGTATTGACTATTTTTCTATTAATAGTGGCAGTGTTTACTATGATCTGGACGATATTTCTTTTAATTCTTCAGGAAATTTGT
>JAIPBB010000157.1 GCA_021739805.1 Saprospiraceae bacterium
AAAATTGACCAAACAAAATTCAGAGCTCAGGTTGTTCCTGGTGATACTTTGGTGTTTCATTTAGAATTAATGAGTCCAATTCGCCGCGGACTTTGCCATATGCAAGGAAAAGCATATGTAGGTAATAAATTAGTAGTAGAAGCCGAACTTATGGCTCAAATCGTTAAAAAGTAAAACAAATGAATCAACCCTTAGCATACGTTCATCCTCAGGCAAAAATTGCTCGTAATGTTGTAATTGAGCCTTTCGTAACCATTCATAAAAATGTTGAAATTGGCGAGGGAACCTGGATTGGCTCCAATGTTACTATTATGGAGGGTGCCAGAATTGGGAAAAATAATAGAATTTTTCCCGGTGCTGTTATTGCTGCTATTCCCCAAGATCAGAAATTTGACGGAGAAGACACCCTTGTTAGAATTGGTGATAATAATACAATCAGAGAATTTGCTACAATTAACAGAGGCACAAAAGCAAATCTTGAAACATTCATTGGAAATAATAATCTAATTATGGCTTATGTTCATGTTGCTCACGATTGCATTATTAATAATAATTGCATTTTAGCAAATTCAGTTCATCTTGCCGGACATATCGAAGTGGGTGATTATGCTATAATCGGTGGGCTTTCTGCTGTTCACCAGTTTTGTAATATTGGAGCTCACGTCATGATTTCAGGTGGTTCTTTAGTTAGAAAAGATGTTCCTCCTTTTGTAAAAGGTGCAAGAGAGCCTTTGTCATTCGTTGGAATAAATTCTATCGGCTTACGTAGAAGAGGATTTTCTTCTGAAAAAATTGAAGAGATTCAAGATATTTACAGAACTCTTTACCTTAGAAAACTTAATGTAACTCAAGCTTTGAATTTTATCGAAGCTGAAATGCCTGCAACAAAAGAGAGAGATGAAATTATTTCTTTTATTTCAAATTCAAGTAGGGGGATTATGAAGGGCTATAATAGGTTGAGTTTGTTTTAGACGTTTGCTTATATCTTTAAATGTGATAATGCGATAATGCAATAATGCGATAATGCGATAATGTGACAATGCGACAATGTGCTAATGTGTTAATTGTGGAATTCAATTATTAAAAATAAAGATATGACAGAAAAAGAACTATTCATCGATTTGATGAAAAAAAGAACTAAGAAATTTGCTGTTGATGTAATTCGATTTTGTGATTCATTGAAAAATACTAAGGCAACTTCAGTTATTACATACCAATTAGTTAAAGCAGCCACTTCAGTAGGGGCAAATTATCGAGCAGCATGTAAAGCAAGGTCTAAAAAAGAATTCTTTAGTAAAATATGTATTGTAGTTGAAGAAGCTGATGAATCAGAATATTGGCTTGAAGTAATCAAAGATGCATGTTTATCAACTGAAGAAAAGGAATTGGAAAGGTTGTTAAAAGAAGTAATTGAAATAATTAAAATAATGTCGAAAGCGAAAGACACAACTTATAGCAAATAACAGTACATCATAACATTATTATCGCATTATTGCATTATCGCATTACATCATTACAATAAAGAACCTTATATTTAGGATACAATGTTTCTCCCATGGCCAAAAGAACAGTAATCAATCGCTTTAATAATCTCACATCAAAGGAGTGGTTGCCTTTCCAAAAGTCTTTCTTCAAATACACTTCAAAATCTGAAATGTATATTCAAAATCTGAGATTTTTTACAAAGTGCTCTGATGAAGAAGCTGTTAATATTTATTTTCTTGGAAGTGATGAAAACTCAAATATCTTCAAAGCCTTAAAAAAGGATTTTAATTTCAATTTGTTTACCGGTGATATATATGAAAATCAAAAGTTTGATTTTATTGTTTTTGATATAATTGAAGAAATTGAAAACTCCGATATAGAGAAGCTTTCCAATTTAAAAGAATCTATTATTGAAAAAGTTCATGGATTGTTTGAAAGTTTAAGTGAAAGAAAATTCTTATGGATAATTGCTGACAATAAAAAAACAGACAAATCATTTTACCCTTTCGCATGGGATTTGGCAAAAAGTATTTCAAGTGTTTTAAGTTTAAAAGATGAAAAAATTGGCTGTCTTGAAAATGGAGAGACTTTCTATTCGCTTTATTTTAGAAAGGATGATAGAAGTAAAAATTTAACAGTCAATAATTTCAATCCTTTGTTCGATTCATCAAAACACTTAACTGAAACATACAAAGTCCCAAAATGGTTTATTCTAAAACCCCAGCCAAGAAAAAAAGATGAAATTCTGCATCCTGCAAAATACCCCGAAGATTTGATTGATTTATTTGTAAATCAGTTTTCAAAACCGGGTGATAATATTTTTGACCCTATGAGCGGAACAGGAAGCACTCAGGTTGGAGCTTTAAGAAATGGTCGGAATGCATTTGGAACAGAATTAAGTGAATTCTTTTGTGATATTGCAAATAATCGTTGCAAAAAACTTGAGCAAAAGAATAATGATTATAAAATACTGAATCTTGATACCCGAAAAATACAAAAAGATGATTTTCCTGAAATTGATTATATTTTGACTTCACCACCTTACTGGGATATGCTAAATATGAAAGGTGCCGAAAATCAGGCAAAAAGGCGAGATAAAGGACTTCAATTAAATTATTCAGAAGAAAAAAACGATTTAGGAAATATTACCGACTACAATGAGTTTTTAGATGAATTGGTGAAAATATATTTTGATTTATTTAAATTATTAAAGCCCGGTGGCTATGTAACAATAGTTGTAAAGAACATTAAAAAGAAAGGCTCCAATTATCCTTTTGCCTGGGATTTAGCTGAAAAACTTAGTTCGGAATTAGTTCTTCTGCCGGAATGTTTTTGGTGCCAGGATGACCTTTCAATTGCACCCTATGGCTATGGAAACACTTGGGTGAGTAATACTTTTCATCATTATTGTTTGAATTTTAGGAAAGCGAAATGATTGTTTCAAGTTTCAAGTTTAGGGTTTCAGGTTTCAAGTTTCTGTTTTGTTCTAATAGCAATGAAAATGGTCATTGAGCGGAGTCGAAATGCAGGTTTCATTGTGTCATTGCAAGCGAAGCAATCTGTTGTTATCAGATTTAGATAAAATAAACTACATTCTAATATTCAGTTATTTGCAAGCTTACCGATTGGTAAGTTACTACTTGCTAAGTTCAAGTTTTAGTCTGGAAGTTTGATTTATTCCAATATTTAATGATTAACAATTTAGCAATTTAACAATCGAACAATTCAACAATCGAACAATTGAAACCCCTCAGACTTTAATATAGCTGCTAAAAGAAGGTAATTTCCCAATCCTACAAGCCTTATTCTCAATTGTTGTTTTCATAGCTCCATTTGAAATTCTTGTTGGAGGCAAGTCAACAAATTTACCCCAACTTTTCTCATCTGCAAAACCCGTGATTATAAGTTTTGGATAATGAACAACTGAATATAGAATTTGTTTTAGATCTGATACAGTAAAGAATTCGTTCCAATACCAGTTTTCGGTATATGGAGCATAATCAAACTTCAATGATTTATGTTTTTCGTAAATGGCAAGAATAAAAAGCTTTTGATTTTGGGTTAAGACTAAATTTATAAAGTTTCTATCCTTTTGGTAAAAATCAAGATTTTTTAGAAATGTGAAAAGAAACTTCACACCCTTTGATTCAGCAATGAATTTCCTGTCTTTCTTTCCCCATTGATCCCAAAAACCTCTGTTTGGAATAAGTGCAGGCAATTTTAAATATTCTGAAATTTCCAAAACATCTTTATCATGATAAATGAAATTGTTTTTAATATCCCACTCAAAACCATTTAAAATAAAATCTCTTTTATCGGGCTTGTAAAACGGAGTTATACATTCTTTATCCGAAATTTCAATTCCAATCCTTTTACAATATTCTTTAAATAAAGCTTCAGCAATTTTTCCTTTAGTAATATTGATGATTCTTTGCTCAATATTTCCAATATCCATTCTATTTATGGTAAATGGGATAGAGATAATAGCATATTTAAGCGATGATTCAATTATCTTTTCGTATTGAGTTGTCTCAATATCATTAAAAATTATGATTTCTTTTTCGGTCAAAATAATTGATGTAAGATTTAGCATAAAAGTAGTAAAAAAGATTATAAAAATTTGATTCGGTAACGAATTTTATTTAATTCAAATTAATAAAATGATATTGTCACAGTAAGGGTTTGAAGTCGGAAGACAGAAGACCGAAGTGAGCTAACTTCCGGCTGCGGTCTTCCCACTTCTGACCTTTGAAACTAATGGAAATTACTTGCATTATTTTACCATTATAATAGCTAGTTGAAAAATAATTGAAAAAACACTTGACAAGCAAACAAAAAAGTAGTATTATTGTGATATTATTTTAATATCATAATTTAAATTTAAATCCATACCCATGAAAGCAGAAAAATTGTACAAACCTTCAAGTGGCTATCTTGCCCTTTTATTAATTTTAGTCTTGATTGCTGTTTCATTATTTATGATAATTGCAGCAAAGCAGATTTATTTGGTTGCAGCCTTGCTCGTTGCATTGTTTTGTTTGGCAGGTTTTATTATTGTTAATCCAAATGAATCTTCAGTTTTGGTATTATTTGGGAAATATGTTGGAACAGTTAAGGAGAATGGTTTCTTTTGGGTGAATCCTTTTTACACAAAAAAGAAAATTTCACTTAGTGCCAGAAATCTTGACAGCACACCAATTAAGGTGAACGACAAACTCGCCAATCCAATTATGATTGGGGTTGTAATGGTTTGGAAAGTTGAAAACACTTTTAAAGCCTCTTTTGATGTTGACGATTATATTCATTTTGTAAACATACAAACCGAAGCAGCAGTAAGAAAGCTGGCAGGAATGTATCCATACGATAACTTCGATGATGATGAGGTTGATATAACTCTTCGCTCAGGTGGTGAAGAAGTTAACCATATGTTGGAAAAGGAAATAATTGAACGACTTGAAATTGCTGGAATTCATGTGATTGAAGCAAGAATCAGTTATTTGGCTTATGCACAAGAAATTGCCAGTGCGATGCTTCGCAGACAACAAGCAACTGCAATTGTTGCAGCACGTATTCAAATTGTCGAAGGTGCAGTTAGTATGGTTGAAATGGCACTTCAAAAACTTTCAGAAAAGAAAATTGTTGATTTGGATGATGAGAGAAAAGCTGCAATGGTTAGTAATCTTATGGTTGTATTATGCTCCGACAAGGATGTAGCTCCGATTGTTAATACCGGCACGCTTCATCAATAGATGGAGTTAGTAGTTAGTACAAAGTACTTAGTATTTTAGTACATAGTATTTTAGAAATTGGAAAAACTCGTAACTTGAAACTCGCAACTCGCAACTCAAAATATAAGAGAAAAAGTTTAAAAAGAATTAGATTATAATGGCAAAAAAGAAACCATTTGTTTTACGAATAAGTCCTCACATTATGGAAAGTGTGGAGAAATGGGCTGCTGATGAATTTCGTAGTACTAATGGTCAAATTGAATGGTTATTAAGTGTAGCATTGAAAAAGGCAGGGCGATATAAAGAACCGAAACCGAAGGAGGAAGAGGAATGATTACTGAGAGCACGTGAGCATGAGAACTTGTGAAGTGGAGAAGGGGAGAATTAGGTCATTCGCTTCGCTGTCATTAAGTAGTCATTCGCTTCGCTGTCATTAAGTGGTCATTCGGTTGTCATTAAGTGGTCATTCGCTTCGCTGTCATTAGGTTGTCATTAGGTTGTCATTAAGTTGTCATTAGGTTGTCATTAAGTTGTCATTAAGTTGTCATTAAGTTGTCATTAGGTTGTCATTAAGAGTCATTAGGTCGTCATTAGGTTGTCATTCATACCGATAGCTATCTGTAGTCATTCTATTATTGAAATTACAACTAATGACGTCCGAAGGACAAATGACGCCGAAGGCAAATGACACCCGAAGGGTAAATGATGCGAAGCAAATGACGCCCGAAGGGCAAATGACACGAAGTAAATGACAGCGAAGCGAATGACAGTCAGCAAAAAGCATTAATTTAGAATTTACCTTAGTTAAAATCAAAATAGTTACAAATCAACAAACCAAATCAATGTTAGACCATCCACAATATAAATTTATCGAAGACTTTGCAAAAGCACATTCATTAGAGATAAATAATTATTTAGAAGAGCATAAAACCTACAAAAGTTATTCTTCAACAAAAAGGATTTCTTTGAAAACAACTCATCGAAATTGGGATTTATTTTATTTGTATTCTGATAACTCTTTTGAGCAAGTTAGGTCGTATTCAGGAATTTTTGTTCCGGTTTATAATAATTATGATTTGGAGTTTAGTTTCAGGAAAGCTGATGGTTTTGATAAAATAATGAGACGTTTTAATAAGTCGTTTGTCAAAGTTGGTGATAGTGAAATTGATAATGCCTATCTAATCAAAAGCAACGAAACAAGTTTCTTAAATAGTGTTATAAAAATTAAAGCATTAAGGAAATTTCTTTTAGAAAATAAACAGTTCTTTTTTGAACTTAAAAATTATTCAACCTTCTTTTATAAATCTAAAGGAGAACATTTATCTTATATTGGCCTGGAAATAATTAATGATTGGCTTACAGATGAAAAACTACTGCTTGAAATGCTTTGTGTGATGAAAGAAGTTCTTGATGGAATGTTTGCTGCCGGAATTATTTCGGATAAGAAAATGAAAGTTGATTGAAGTGCAGAAGGCTAAGGCTTAGGCTAAGGAGAAGGATTCTTGTTTCTCGTTTCTCGTTTCTTGCGAAGCTTGCTTCGTCCGTCTGGATTTCTCGCTTCTTGGGAACTCACATACTCAACCATTCACCCGCTTTCGTGCTCACCCATTCACCCATTCTCCCCTTCTCATGTTCTTAAGCTCACCTGCTCAATTTGAATACCCAATACTGAGCCACCTTCACTTCCGACTTCTGACTTTTGCCTTTAAACTTTTGCCTTTAAACTTTTGCCTTTAAACTTTTGCCTTTTTACTGAACACCGATTACTCCTCACACCCAAAGCTTCCCCTGCCATGTCCCTCTTTCCTCAAGCCTTATTTCAACTTTCTGAAGTATATGGTCATTACGAATTAGTCCCCAATTTGGTCCTGCAATAAATCTTGGTGGAACTTCTCCTGCAAATCGTTCAACTACAAAATTTGGATTAAGTCTTTCCAAAAAATCTACCATTAATTCAATATATTCATCAAGTGTAAAAAAGCTAAATTGTCCTGGATTTGATTTGTAATCCTTTTCCATTTGAGTCCCTTTAATGATTTGAAGTTGGTGAAACTTTATATTATCCAAAGGCAGAGATGATAGGATTTCAGCTTCTTTAAGAATTTCTTCTTTACTTTCTCCGGGCAAACCAAAAATTATATGAGCACCAGTTTTAACTCCATAATCATTGGTCATTATTATAGCATCAACCGCTTGCTGAAAGCTATGTTTTCGATTGATTTTTTCAAGAGTTTTATCATAACAAGATTCAATGCCGTATTCAAGGATTATGTATTTCTTTTTTGATATTTCTTTGAAATATTCCAGCTTTTCTTTATCAATACAATCAGGACGAGTTCCTATCACAAGACCAATGATTCCTTGAATTTCCAGTGCCTGATTATATATTTCTTTAAGTTCATTTAATGGGTTATATGTATTGGAATATGCCTGAAAATATGCAAGAAATTTTTCTGCTCTGCGATAGCGATTTGCATGAAATTCAATGCCTTCTTCAATTTGTTGTTTTATTGATTTTTCTGGAGTACAATAGGAAGGATTAAAAGCATCATTATTACAATAACTACAACCACCAATTCCTAAACTTCCATCTCGATTTGGACAAGTGAAACCTGCATCAATTGTAACCTTTTGCACTCTTTCTCCAAACTGCTGTTTGAAATATTGAGCATATGCATTAAAGCGGCGGTTATGATTCCAGGGGTAATCCATAATGCAAAAGTATGTATAAAAACAAAGCCTCCCAAAATCAATTGAGAGGCTTTAAGTATTATATGAAATGCTTTATCTAGCTACTCTTTCAAGCCATCTTAGCATAAATATCATAGTTAACATTGAAATCGCACAAGCAACAACAAATATTCCCCATGTCATCCAAATTGGAATAGTTTGATATAAAACAGCACCAATAAATAATAATTGATTTCCTAATGCTGTTGCACCTAACCATCCACCTTGCATAACACCTTGATATTGTGGAGGAGCTACTTTCGACACAAATGAAATACCTAATGGACTTATAAATAATTCGGCAACAGTCAAAATAAAATAAGTACCCATTAATAAGTATGGAGTGACTTTTTGACTTTCAGCAAGAGGACTACCACCAATATTTGGATTTATTGTTTCAAAAAGTGGAACACCTATAGAGCCAACTGACATAACAACAAAACCTAAAGCTGCTATAAACATACCAATAGCAATTTTCTTGGGTGTTGATGGTTCTTTACCTTTAGACCTTAGCCAACCGAACAGACCAACAATTATTGGCGTTAAGAAAACCACAAAGAATGGATTCATTGATTGGAATATCTCAGCAGATAACTCCCAGGAACCAAGTTTTAATACAGTGTAATCTCTTGCAAAATATGTTAAAGTTAGACCATTTTGATGGAAAGAGAACCAGAAGAAAATAACAACTCCAAACACAGCAAATAATGCATACATACGTTGTTTAACTTCTTTGATGTCCATTTGGATTTCTTCTCTGGAATTTTCTTCATGAGAAGCTTTTTTAGAACCTTTTGGATTAGGGAAGTGTTTTTTATTAGTCATATAGATTACAAAGGAAATTGCCATAGCAATAATCGCAACTCCAAAAGCATAATGAAATCCTGTTGTGAAAACATTCAAATATTCGTTAGCAAAGGATTCCAAACTAGTAATCTCATTGCCACTAACTTTAGAAGCCAAAGTTTGGAAAGCTGCTTCATTTTCAGGTTTCATTGTGTGATTAAGAAATGAATGACAAAGTCCCGGAAGCTCTGCATTATATTCAAATGCATTGCTGTTTAGCCACCAATTTCTCATACTAATTGCAGCAAAAGGAGCGAAAATTGCCCCGACATTAATAAACATATAAAATATGGAAAATCCTGAATCTCTTAAGCTGCCGTATTTTGGATTGTCGTACATTTGACCAACTAAAGCTTGCAGATTTCCTTTGAATAAACCATTACCAAATGCAATAACAAACAAAGCAAGACAAGTTAAAATCAAATATAGAGTTTGATTTGCAACAGGAGTTTTTGAAGGGATTGCCATCAGTAAATACCCAGATGCCATAACAATAAGACCAACCATAATGGTTCCCTTATAGTTTCTTGTTTTATCAGCAATGATTCCACCGACTAATGATAAGACATAAATCAATGCATAAAAAGTGGAGTAAATGTAACCTGTATTTTGTCCATCTAATCCGAATTTCGATTGAATAAACAAGGCCAAAATTGCCATCATTGTGTAAAACCCAAAGCGTTCGCCCATGTTTGCAAGTGCCGACGCAATTAATCCTTTAGGATGTCCTTTAAACATTTTATAAGTTTTTAGTTAATAATTATTTTCTTAATTGGTTTTAAAAGCCTACAAAAATAGTCAAATTTTTATCTTATCCAAATGATGATGAAAAAAGTGAAAAGAGGTGGTTCGAAAATAATAAATCAATCAAAATTTAATTCTTAATTGAGCCTTAACTTCTGATTTTGTATTGCCGTCAATTTGTGTGAGACCGGAGCTTATAATATCTTTATTGCTATAATAAGTTTGTGAGTATTTTAACCAAAATGTAATTTTATCGGTTATTTTATAATTCAGTAAAACATAAAATCTGCTCCCCTTATAATAATAAGCCGGGATTGAAAAAGCATATAAAACATCACTTTCGTAAGCATAAAGTCTTGAATCATATGTGTCGGTATCAAAAAGTGCATATCGCATTGAAACCGACCAGGGTTTATTTGGATTATAAGTGATATCGTGATAAATCAGATATCCTTTTGATGCTTCGCTGCCTTCTACATTATAAAGCATATACTCAAAGCGATCTTTCATTGTGATTGATTGTGAAACAGAATATGAAATATGATAGCGATAACTTTCCTTAGTTCTTTCCACCAATTTAGTGATTGCATCAATTTCTGATGAACCGTTTTGCATTTTATCTTCTTTTCTGTATCGGAAATACATATTTGTTTTTCTGGATAAAGAATAATTGATTTGACCCAAATATTCAACACCGTTTGAAGGAGCATCGGTTCGGAATTTCATCCAGGGAAATTGAAAATTATCCATATAAGCTGAAATAGATATTTTGCTACTCAGGTTTGATGACATTCCTAAATAGATTCCTTTTTCGTTAACTGGACTTCCATTTTCGGAAAAAGCAGCGGAATAAAAAGATTGATAATTTTTTTGATAGTTTCGATGAAGAATAGATAAAAGAAGTTGCGGGTGAAGGCTAACTAAAGCTCCATTCACATAAGCATAACCGCCGTTTTCGCTTCTTGCAAATTCACCAAAAATGCTGACTTTTTTAAATGAATAACTATAATCAACTCCGATGTTTGAGTTTTCTTTGCCATAAAAACTAAAGCTGTTATATAGCTCTGTTTTCTTTTCAAGGCTTACATTATATTTAGTTTTGTATGCTGTAGCCCCAATATTTAAACCTTTATTGCTGTATTTAATATTTGTTCCGAAAAGAGTTTGTTTAACTGCATCCCTGTTTTCAATTTCCGAAGGTGTTGCATGATATCCTGTTTCCTGAAGTGATGAAATATAAAGAGCCTCATTATTTAATGTGTCGCTGGCAGAAATATTACCGTCTATTTTTTTGCTGGAATAAAAGGCAGTGAAATAAAATTTACCCAGACTAACAGTAGTTGCAGCTCCCCGCATAAAACCATTTTCATTTGCTGAAGAATATTTCCTTACTCCACTTCCTTGTTTTTTAATATTTATTGCATCGGATGATTTACCAAAACTCAAACCAGACCATAAAGTTAATCCCTGTCCGAATTGCAAATGATAATCACCAAGAGCAAATGATTCAACTCTTCCAAAATTGCTAAGGAAAAGGTGTGAAGAATAATAATCGAATCCGTTTTTGTTATTACCTGAAAAGAATTCTTCGCCTGCATCTTTTTCAGCAGTAATCCCAAAGCTGACTTTGTTAGAATACTTAAAATTATAACGCAAATAAAGTTTGTCGGGGCTTCCCAGATATCGTGAATTTGGACTCGCATTCAAAGTAGAATCATCAATTTCAGAAAATCCTTGTTGTTCTTCCAATACTCTTTGATATCTTAAAAACAAAGTGCTTTTGCCATATTTGAAAACATTCTTCGCCTTGAAATTTTGTTTTTTCTGAATTTCTGTTGTTGAAACAAATGGGAGAATTCTGTAAATCACATCCAAATTGAAACTTTCAACTGATTGAAGTTCATAAGTAGAAGCCAACGGTCCGAAATTTTTAATATGATTTAAAAGGTTTTGGATTTGGATTTCGTTTAAAACAATTAACTTCTGTAAATCTGCTTCAGTTGCGGAGTTTAGGTTTATTGGATTTTGAGCAAGTTCAGTAAGTCCTTCAACAAGGGTGGTATAATCAAGTTCTGCATCAAATTCTTCAGCAATATTTTCAATAAGCTGGTCGATATTCATTCTTTCATAAGAAATCGAAGTATCAGCAACCTGACTCATTCCACTTAGAGTGAAAATTGTAAAAATTGAGAATATTAATACTGTTTTTTTCAATTTGTTTCTTGTTTCTTGTTACTCGTTTCTTGTTACTCGTTACTTGTTACTCGTTACTTGTTACTCGTTACTTGTTGCTCGTTACTTGTTGCTCGTTACTTGTTGCTCGTTACTTGTTGCTCGTTACTTGTTGCTCGTTACTTGTTGCTCGTTACTTGTTGCTCGTTACTTGTTGCTCGTTACTTGTT
>JAIPBB010000158.1 GCA_021739805.1 Saprospiraceae bacterium
GATTGCTTTGCATAACTGCTTCAGTTTTATCTTTTTTGCATGAATGTAATGCAATAATAAACGCAACAATAATTAGTGTTATTGTTAAAATTTTCTTTTTCATTTTAATTGTATTTAAAGTTTATATTAATCTTTTAGAAATTCAAAAAAATCCTTAAATTGTATAAGTAATTTCTGAAAATAAGCCACTTAAGTAAATATGCCTAAGTGGCAAACCGAACAAACTTATTAAAGCCTAAAATAAACAGGCTTCTTTTTTTAGGCGAAAAATTATAAAGTAATGAATAATGTAGAAATATAAAACTAATTAGCTTACACCATGCAATCGCTAACTTACTGTGCCCCCCCCAGTTACATATATGGGAGAATATCTTGAAAATTATATTTTGCGATATGGGCATTATTTTTTAAATTATATATTTTCTTATATGTGTTGTATTTTAGAAATACAATGTAAATGTAAGAAAAAAATAGTTATCATTTCAGTTTTAAAGTTTTTTTTTACTTGTGTTGGAATTTTATAATTTTACACACCTTTAATTCATTATAAACTGTCTTGAGTTTCGGATTGATTGTTGTATAAAATCCGTTTTTTTGAATTAAATATTACATTTAATTTATTTATCAAAGATTGAAAAAAAGACAAAAATATTTTTTAAGCATATTGTTGCTACTTCTGTCAATATTAACTTTTGATGGATATTCACAGATTACAAAAATAATGGGTGTGGTAACCGATTCCATTACAAAAGAGCCTATTCCATTTGTGAATTTGATTCTAAAAGGAACATCCATAGGAGCAACCACAAATTTTGATGGGGAATATTCTATTGAATCAAATTCAAGAGCTGACACTCTTTTGATTTCTTATATGGGTTACAATTCTAAAAGCTATACTGTTAAACTTTTCAAATTCCAAACAATTAACTTTGAATTAAGTCCGAGCAGTCAAACATTATCAGAAGTGGTTATAGTTCCCGGCGAAAATCCTGCAATAATTTTATTAAGAAAAGTAATTGCAAATAAGGATAAATATAACCGCGAAAATTATGACGGATACACTTATGAGGCTTATAATAAAATTCAACTCGACGCAAATAATATAACTGACAAATTCAGGAAAAGAAGAGTTTTCAAACAGTTTCAGTTTGTGTTCGACCACATCGATACATCAACAGTAAATGGCAAAGCATATCTTCCTTTATTTTTAACAGAAACGCTTTCCGACTTTTATTATAAAAAGAACCCAAAAGGTACACGTGAAGTAATTAAAGCATCAAAAGTTTCCGGTGTTGAGAATGAAAGTTTTTCAACTTATTTGGGTGATATGTACCAAAATGTTAATGTTTACGACAATTTCATTATGCTTTTTGAAAAAAACTTTGTTAGTCCGATAGCAAATAATGCAACACTATTTTATAAATATTATTTAGTTGACAGTGCTTTTTTTGGCAATAAATGGTGTTATAAAATAATGTTCAAACCAAGACGAAAACAAGAATTGACATTTACGGGAGATATTTGGATTCATGATTCAACTTATGCGGTGAAGAAATTAAACGTAAGAATCGCTGACGATGCCAACATAAATTTCATTAACGATTTAATGGCAATTCAGGAATTTGATTTAGTTGATGAAACTCACTGGATGATTGTTAAAGACTTGGTTGTTATCGACTTTAATGTTCTGGAAGAGTCAAAAACTGCTACGGGTTTCTATGGACATAAAACCACAACATATAAAAACTTTAAATTCGATGGAGTTAGTGATAATGATGTTTTTTCAAGCCAGATTCATGTAATAGTTGAAGACAGTTCCTTTAAAAAATCAGATGATTTTTGGGTAACTGCTCGTCATGATACTTTAACCCAGGATGAAAAAGTCATTTATGAAATGGTTGATTCCATTAAAAATATGCCTGTTTTCAAAACTTATATTGATGTAATTCAGATGATTGTCACAGGATATTATGTAAGGGGGAATTTTGAAATTGGACCTTATGCTTCCATGTTCAGTTTTAATCAATTGGAGGGCAATAGGTTTAGGTTAGGAGGCAGAACATCTAATGATTTCAGCACGAAAATAATGTATAATGCTCATTTAGCTTATGGCACAAAGGATGAGAAATTCAAATATGGTGGTGGACTTATTTATATGAAATCGAAAAATCCAAGAAGAACATTTAACTTTCAATATAAAAACGATATTGAACAATTAGGTCAAAGCCAGAATGCTTTCAGAGAGGATTATATTATCGGCTCAATATTACGGAGAAACCCACTCGATAAACTCTCAATGGTAGAAGAATTTTCAGCAAATTATGAGCACGAATGGTTTACGGGATTTTCAAACACTCTGAATTTAATTCATCGTGATATTTTTCCTGTCGGTAAATCAGAGTTTAAATTTGAACAAAACGGCAATATATTAAACTCAATAACCACATCCGAAGTTCGGCTTGATGTACATTTCGCCTATAAAGAAAAGTATATGATGGGAGAGTTTGAAAGAGTAAGCCTCGGAACAATTTATCCAATTTTAGATATTCAATACAGTCATGGATTTAATAATATTTGGGAGAGCAATTATAGCTACGATAAAATTCAGATGAATCTAACCCACTGGTTTAATGTTAGAAGTTTTGGATGGTCGAAGTATATTATTGAAACAGGAAGAGTTTTTGGTGAGCTTCCTTATCCTCTGCTAAAACTACATGAGGGAAACGAAACATATTCATTCGACGAACAATCTTTTAACACTATGAATTATTATGAGTTCGTAAGTGATAAATATGTGAGCCTGTATTACACACATCATTTCGATGGGTTTTTCCTTAATCATATGCCACTTATGCGAAAGCTTAAATGGCGGGAAGTTGTTTTTGGAAAAGGTGTAGTTGGAGATTTAGGAGATGAAAACAAAAAATACAGCACCTTCCCTACTAGTTTGAATGAACTAAATAAACCATTTTTTGAAGCCGGTGTTGGAATAGAAAATATATTAAAAATCATAAGAATTGATGCAATTTGGCGTTTATCTCATCTGAACAATCCCGATATTAATAAATTCAGTATTATGGGAACTTTGAAATTCAGCTTATAATTGGATAATAAATGCTAATTTTACACCTATTAAGATTGCTAAATTGTTAAATTGTCATATTGTCAAAAACATTAAATAATGTTTGCAAGAAAACTACCCTGAATTGAAAATCAGCCTTTCCCCGTCCCTAAAGGGTGGGCTGATTTTCAGCGAGTTCACCCTTTAGGGACGGGGAAAAACTCTCTGAAAATCAAAATTTATTGGGTTTTCTTGCATACATTAAATAATTGGGATTTCGATATTGTTTAGTATTTAGTATTTAGAAATTAGTATTTAGAATTTAGTATTTAGAAATTTCGTTAAAAAATGATATTACAAGCAAAGAATCTTATTAAGAAATATAAAAGCCGTATTGTGGTTAACGATGTTAGCGTTGAAGTTAACCAAGGTGAAATTGTTGGCTTGCTTGGACCAAATGGAGCCGGAAAAACAACAACTTTCTATATGATTGTAGGCTTAATTAAACCAAATGCCGGTGAGATTTTCCTTGATAAAGCAAATATTACCGAGGAAGCAATGTATAAAAGGTCGAAGAAAGGCATTGGCTATCTTGCACAGGAAGCTTCTGTTTTTAGAAAATTAAGTGTTGAAGATAATATCAAAGCTGTTCTTGAATTCACCAAACTAAATAAAAAAGAACAAGGAGTGAAACTGGAATCTCTGCTAGAAGAGTTTGGATTGACTCAAATAAGAAAAAGTAAAGGAAACACACTTTCAGGTGGCGAAAGACGAAGGACTGAAATTGCTCGAGCTTTAGCTGTTAACCCAAAATTTATTTTACTTGATGAACCTTTTGCAGGAGTTGACCCAATTGCAGTAGAAGACATTCAGGCTATTGTTTCTAAACTTAAAGAAAAAAATATAGGAATCCTTATTACCGACCATAATGTTCATGAAACATTAAACATTACTGACAGAGCCTATTTGCTTTTTGAAGGTTCAATTTTGAAATCAGGAACGGCACAGGAATTAGCTGATGATGAAAAGGTGAGAAGAGTTTATTTGGGTAAGAATTTCGAATTAAGGAAATAAAAAAAAAGCATTAAAGTTTTAATGCTTTTTCTTTTTGATTTAGGTGTTAATGCAAAAAATTCCGGAATGATAAGGAAAATTTACTGAAAACCGGAATAGAAAGAAAGTTAAACTCTTTTGCTTTATATTTAAGAACCACAAATTTTCTATAATCGCCTAAAAGTCCCATTTCAACGTTTACATAATTTGTGAATGATGATAATGAACCATCCCTAAAAAGGTCTATAAATTTCTCTAAATTGTATTTTGCTCCTTCTGCTTCAATTCTTATTGTTTCTTCATCAATTTGTTTAACGTAACCCAAAATGTCGAATGTGTTAGCATATAAAACTGAGTAATATATAAAATCAAAATCTTGAAGTCTGCCGCTTACCTTTATATTCCAGTGCTCTCTTATATTATCATTTTCTTTCATTGAATGTGCTTAAAAAATTCAAACGTAAAATTAGATTGTCAAATACCTCCTTTTTAGCGAAGAATACCCGATTAAAGCAGGTAATTTACCTATGATGAGATTTTTTGTTTTGCTTTATTAATTTTCATTAATTTCAATGCAAAGGTATAATGGAATCAGTGTAGCAAGCTTAACTAATTATTAAGTTTAAGTGAATTAAACTAACTCTTGCACATCACTTTTTGATTTAGTGAAATAGCAATTATCTTTTAAAAAAGGAAATAAAATAGATTTGAAGAATTAGAATATTATGCCACTCTCAGTTTTAAGCCATGCTCTGCCTGATGATATTCATCAACAAGACTTGCCATAACTTGCTTAACAGATTGGATTTCGGTTGCTCTATAGGCATTGGTTCCTGCAAAAGCAAATCCATTTTCCATATCACCTTGACCGGCATTAAACAATGCTTCGGCAATGCAATACGGAACTTCTTTATAATTGCAGTTTTTTAGGCATTTCCATGGGCATTTCACAGGCTTTTGTTCACCATTCTGAATTTGCTTAACAAATTCATTACGAATAACTCTTCCGGGAAGTCCGACAGGGCTTTGAATTATTGTAATATCTTCTTCGGAAGCTTTCAAATAGCTTTCTTTAAATTTAATATCAGCATCGCATTCATAAGTGGTTACAAAACGAGTTCCCATTTTTACTGCATTTGCACCGGCTTCCATTACTTTATAAATATCAGAACCTGTATAAATTCCACCTCCGGCAATTATTGGAATTTTTCTGCCATGCTTTTGCTCAAATGGTTTTAATACTTGTTTAGTTTCTTTTACGATTGTAGCAAGATTAAAAGTAGAATGCTCTAAATCTTCTTTTTTAAATCCCAAATGTCCACCTGCAAGAGGTCCTTCAACAACCACAGCATCAGGAATTCTACTATGTTTTGATGACCAATAAGAAAAAATTAATCTTGTTGCTTTTGCCGATGAAACTTTAGGAATAAATTTAGTATCGGTATATTGAAATAATTCTTCACTAATAGTACAAGGTCTTTGTAATGGTAAACCTGCACCAAGAATTACCATGTCAAGCTTTTCTTCTATTGCTACTTTAAGCAAATCTTCATAATCAGAAACAGCAAGCATAATATTCGCTCCAATTACCCCATTTGAAAGCTCTCGGGCTTTTCGTATTTGTTTTCGAAATGCTATTAGATTAGATTCTTTGAAATTTTTCCTGTAATTAGGTTCTGTCATTCCTATTCCAACAGCTGAGATTATTCCAACTCCTCCTTCGTTAGCAACTGCTGCTGCTAAACCCGATAAAGAAATGCAAACACCCATTCCCCCTTGAATTATTGGGACATCAATTTTTAAATTTCCAATTTGTAGCGGTTCCATGATTTCTTAACCTTTAAATATGTTGTGATTGTAGAATGCAAAAATATAACTGACTTTAGTCATAAAAAAAATAAAGGGTTAGGTATAAGATAAAAGGGAGTAATTTGAGTTTTAGGGATGAAATCAATAAATTTTAGGGACGAAATTTTCAATTGTCTTTAGATTTTATTTTGAAAATCAACAATGTATTTTTGTGATACTGTCACAGGAAAATCAACTTTATCAAAGTATAACTTATAACCTTGAGAGTTACCTTCAACTTTATCAATATGTTTTGTGTTTATTATATAGGTTCGGTGACATCTTATAATAAAATCATATTCTTTAAGATTTTCCTCAGCTTTTAATAATGAGCATCGAACCATTTGGTTTTTTATTACTCCTTTATCAGTATAATAAACCTCAATATAATTGCTTGCTGACTTAATGAATAACAATGAATTAACCTTGATAGAAAGGTCATCCTTTTTATATTCCGATTCAAAAAACACAATTTTTTCATCAATGTTTTTATTTTCAGTAAGTTTTTGATTTAGCTTGTTTGCTGATTTAAGATTTGCACGAAGAAGTCTGTCCTGATTTATTGTAATAAGAACTGTAACAGGCAACACTGCTATTAAAACAAAAGAAACAATAGTATTGAAGTCTAATTCCAGAAGTCCGAACAATTTAGTGTAAAACAAAAAGTTTATACCTGTAATAGTAATTAATATCCACAAATTCCAAAGAATTTCTTTCCAGATTTTCCAGTGTAAATTTCTAAATAAATTTGGAAGGAAACTTGGTAAAATAAGCAGATTTAAACTTAGAGACAAAAAAGTTGATGCGGCTAATCCAGTTACTAAATATAAAATCTCCTTGTTACTTAAAGAGCTAACATCAATGGGTTGAAATAATAATAGAAATCCCAAAATACCCACACTAATAATAAAAATAATTTTTGCATTATGCTTTAAATCATCATTAAAAGGATAGGGTTTGTTTAGGAAGTTCAGGCCTTTCATTAAAAATTAGTGTTGGGAATTTAGAATGCAAATTTACGTATTATTTCGACTCAATTCAATTGTTTTAACATCTCGTTAGCTTGAATCTTATATTTACCGTTTTCATTTATAATTGATTGAAGAAGAAGTTTTGCTTCAGGAATTTTATTTTTACGTTTTAGAATCAATGCTTTGTACCACATTGCATCTTCATGAAAGCTTCCTTTTTCAACTTCAAGTACCTTGTTGAAATAAACTAACGCACTATCATTTTTGTTAAGTTGATAGTAAGAAACTCCACCATAATAAAGAGAATTGTAGTGATTTATAGAATCTGCTAAAACAACATTAAACAATCCAATAGCAGCTTTATAGTTGTTTGAAGAATAATTTAAATATCCTTGATTGTAAGAGCTATTTTGATTTTCTGTCCATAGATAATTATTTGATATAGAATCTGAAATACTAATTCCTTCATTTTGAGACACAATTCCTTTGTCATATATTTCAGGCTTTTTAGATTTTGTTTCAGCATCTTCGAACTTAGGAGCCTGAGCACTGCTTGCTTTGTTTTTACTTGTTTTTTGCTTTGTAACTTTCTTCTTTTTTGAATCTTCAGTTTTATTTAAAAGAGATTTTTTACCTTGAGTACTAATTACTTGAACATTCTGTACTTCGTCAACTGATACGGCAGTAAGATTTTGCTCTTTTTTTGGTGTTTTTGTGTTTACCGTAAAGTCTGATTGGGGCTGATAAGTCGCATCAGCAGTGTAAGATGTTATTGTATTTCCTTTTCCTGTAGCTCCTGATGTTACAACAGTTTCATCAATTACATCTTTGGAAATTTCAATCTCCTCTGCCATAATATCATTTACAACTATATGCTTATCGTCTTTTGCTTGTTTAGAATCAAACACAAATTCTTTTTGTACTGCTTTAATTTCATCATCCCCATCGATATTTTCTAAATCATTTATCGTATAGCTTCCTTCAATAGGTTCAGCTATACCTTCTTTTGTAACTGTCAATGAATCTTCAAAGTTAACAGTGGGTTCTCCCTCTCCAATTGCTTTTTCAGCAACTATAATCTGATTCTCATTTAAATCCTGACGCAGATAGAAAATGGAAATAATAAATAATAATATGGCTGCGGCAGCAACATAAGGAATCCAGGAATTAAGTTTGATTACTCTTGATTTAGGTTTAGGTTTTTCAATGTAAGATTTAATATCTGAATTTATATCAGTTATAATTGTAGCAACACTTTTGTAATCACCAACTAAAGACATTCCCTCAAGCACATCAGAGCAGATTTCGCAATCAACCAAATGTTTCTCAACCAAATGCTTTTCTTCTTTCGAAAGTTCATTCATCAAATACTTATGAAGAACCTCATCCGAAAGGCATCCGGTTTCAGAAAATATTTTATGTAGTTTGTTGGTCATTAAGCTTTACTATTATTTTTACTTTTTACTTTTGCCTTTATACTTTTTACTTTTGCCTTTCTACTTTTGCCTTCTCCTAAGCCTTAGCCTTTCCCCTCAACAAGTCTCTTAAAGCAAAAATCCATTTATCATAATTTTCCTTTTTTTATTCTTTTCAAATTTAAGCAAATATATTTTCAAATTGCGTTTTCCGTTTTGAATATAACTTTTTACCTTTTTCAAATCATAGCCGGTTATCTCAGCAATTTCATTATAACATTTCTCCTGAAGATAGAATAATTCAACACAAATTTTTTGTTCTTTATTTAGGGAATTAAGTGCATCATCAATTTTGTCTTCATAGGTCGTGTTTTGTTCGACATTATCAAGATACATTTCATCACCCGATTCCACAAAAGATTTTTGGTCGATTTTAAATTTGTTTTGTCGATTTAACTCCGTTTTATCACTGCGAATTTGAATCAGACAATGATTTTTTGCGACAGTATGCAGCCATGACTTAAAATTTGCTATCTCATGTTTAAGTAAATCATTAAAAAGCTTTTCGAAAATTTGCATCACTGCATCCTTGCTTTTATCTTCATCTCTGTGATATTTCATGCAAATGAAGAAAACCATTCGGGTGTATCTTTCATAAAGCTCACCAACATAAATTTTCTCTCCAGAATTTTTATATTCAGAGATTAATTCTGTATCACTTAATTCTTTTATGTTGGGAATTCTTGTCAATTAAAATACTCTTTAATTCTTCATCAAAAATAACATTTTATTGCAAGAAGGATACCTAAATAGTAATAAAGAGAGATAAATTGATATGAAAAAGTTGTAAATGCCAAACCAACCCCAAATCGATATAAAATTTGTACAATTGTAACCTTTGCTGTTTTTAATAGGTTATTATTGTGTATGTGAATCATTATTATGTATGACGGAATTTGAACTGATAAAATATTGCAAGCAAAAGAATAGTGTCGCACAGCGGATTTTATTTGATAAATACTATAATTCTGTCTATCACTTAGGATACAGATATCTTTCAAACCATCATGATGTTGAAGATATTCTCAGTATCAGCTTTTCAAAAGCATTCAAAAATATTAAGCGTTTTGAATATCAAGGTGAAGATTCATTTAAAAGATGGTTAAATACCATAGTCATCAATGAATCAATCAGGTTTTTAAATAAGAAGAAAGTTCTCTTATTTAACGACATCGGTGAAAAAGGAAATTTAGGAATTCTATCTGAGCAAATTCAAATTCATCAGTTAGATATTGAATCTTTTTACTTAATAATCGAAAAGCTTAATGATCTTAACCGCCTAGTCTTCAACATGTATGTTGTTGAAGGCTACAAACACAAAGAAATAGCTGGCAAGCTTAATATTACAGTCAGTAATTCTAAAACTATTCTATCACGGACTAAGTCAATTATCAGACAACAACTTTCTAAAAACGAAAACTATGAAACTACAAAATAATACCAAAATAAAAGAGCAACTGGAGAATTACAACCCATTTGAAAACAAAGCCTACGATTCAAAAGATGATGTATGGCAGAATGTAAAATTATCAAAGTCTTACAAAGGACTATATCTATCAATAGCTTCTATTGTTATTCTTTTACTGCTGGGTTCCAATATCTATTTTCTTGATAATAGAAATTCAATTCAGGATCAATTCAATAAGCGTCAAATTGTAGCAACAGATATGACAGATAAACAAACAAAACTGATTAGCGATCTTCAATCAAAGAACCGGATGCTTATAAATCTTCAGGAAGTAACAAAAATAAGACAAGCTAATGACGAAGGTGTTGTAAAATATATTAACCGTATTGATACAATCTTCCAAAGAGATACAATTTTATTAGCAGACCCTTCAAAAATCATTATTCAAAAGTTTATAGATACAGTCTATATTGAAAAAATTATTGCTACTTCAACCAATCAAGGCGTCTCAGACAAGCAAGCAACAATAGTTGTAATAGACAATCAACAGCACACAGACAGAAAACCCAAAAGAAAAATTCGCATGAGTTTTAGCTCATTTCAGTCAGATACTAAGCAAACAAAAGGAATTTTATCGTTCAATAAATAATATAAAGCCATGAAAAATTTAAAATTAGTTCTTTTAGCTAGCTTCATAAGCCTTGGTATATACACCAATGCCCAGGAAAATATCGACAATTACAATGATAAAATAGAGATATCTTATCGAGACTCCATGATGATTAGAATATATCTGATAAATTATGCTCGTCAAGGCACTTATCAAACTTTAGATAACTGCTATGATAAGTTCCTGAAGTTATTTGAAGTATTAGAAAGCAAGCTCCCTGATTATGATTATTATTCAATTGAATATGAGTATGGAAAATCGTTAAAGGTTAACCGTTTGATAAATGAAGAGGTTTTCTACGTTATGGAAGATAATAATCTCAATATAAGGAACTATAAAAGCAAACTTTTAATTAAGGGATATGATTACCTGGTCTCAATAGAATTTAGCGAGCTATCACAACTAAAGGATTCCACTATTCAACCAACCATTAATACTTCAATTGGAATACTAACGAAGAAAAGCATATACCCGGTTACGATAAAATATAATTATAACAATGATACATTAACTAAGCCTTCAGATCACTTTAAGAAAGCTGGCTATATTTTTGAAGATATCGGTATGTATCTCGGTTTTCAATTTGGTTTCACACAAGGGATTTTAAGCTATGGAGTATCAGGTGGATTGGGATATATGCATAAAGTCAAGAACCAAAACAAATGCTTTTATTATGCAGGAATTTCATCAATAGCAACATATAATGATGAAACAAAGAAGGAAGAGTCTATAGGTCATATTTGTCTTGGGGTGAAATTCGATCCTGATATCGGTGCACATACCTTCAACTGGGTCGGTTATGAAATTGGTATTCCATCTCAGAAACAATCTTATTTTTTTGGAGTCCCTATTGGCTGGAAGGCAGGTTTTTCATACCAGGTTAATGATAATATATGGTTGAAGGTGGAATATCTAGATGTAAAGAAATCGAAAGATGCTTATGGATTTATTGGTGTTGGAATAGGATTTTAGTTGAATCACAAGTTACGAATTACAAATAATAGTCGTCCTCATTTTATAGAAAAAAATATAACAAAGAAAATCATGAAAAAATTCTATTAATATTATTTTGGATTCTAATAATTCTAACAAGCTACAACATACAAAATGGGCTGTTAAGGTTTTTTTTCATATTAATTAACACAACAAAAACTACTGAATATCAAAAGTTATTGATGTACGTAGCTTAGACAAGTCTGTTCGCCTAATTGCGGAACTTGAAATACGTCCGCCAGATGGCGGATATGAGCGCGACGAACTACCACAAAAACTTTTGGGCATAAAAAAAGCCGGATAAATCCAGCTTCTTTTTTGGTAGCGGGGATAGGACTCGAACCTATGACCTTCGGGTTATGAGCCCGACGAGCTACCACTGCTCCACCCCGCACTATATTTTTAAATATTTATATTGTCTAAAGAACAAGC
>JAIPBB010000159.1 GCA_021739805.1 Saprospiraceae bacterium
ATGCTTCTTGACTAATTGCAGTTTCAACGTATTCCGTAACTACTTTTAATCTGAATTCGTCCGTGTATTGATTTACTTTTCTTTTCATAATCCTGATTTTTGTTTACATTTTTTGTAAACTTATTTCAGGACAAGACAATCTTTTGCCTTTAAACTTTTGCCTTTAAACTTTTGCCTTCCTTCTCCTCAGCCTTCGCCTTTCTCACCCCGTCCCCAAATTTGCTTTATCTATATAAAAATGCTTTTTCACTTTCTTTTGTAATATTCCTCTTGCTCTTGCCAAATTTGATTTTGATGTTCCTTCTGAAATTCCCATTTTCTTACTGATTTCTTTATGTGAATATCCTTCGATTGCATAAAGATTAAAAACCATTCTGTATTTTGGTGACAATTCTCTAATCAATTCTAAAATATCATTTGCAGCTAAATTGCTAGTTATTTCATCAATATTAATATCATTTTCAGTTTCATACACATCTTCAATCGGATACATGAAGGATTTTTTGCGGTAGCGTTCTAAAGCTGTATTCACAAACACCCGTCTCATCCATCCTTCAAAAGAGCCGCTTCCTTTAAATTGATTTATATTTTTAAATACTTTCATAAAACCGTCGTGCAAAATATCTTCAGCTTCAGTATAATCTTTGGCATAGTAGCGACATACTCCAAACATTTTACTTGAAAAACGATTGAAAAGCTCCTCTTGTGACTTGCTTTTTTCTTTTATACAGCCACTAATAATTTCTGAAAGTTCATCCAAACCAAAAAAGTGTATTTTTTTGTAAAATTACAAATTAGTTAAACTATTTCATAGGCTGTGATTTGTGCAATCGTATTTGTTTTTATGTTATTATTTTCTATTATTTAATCTAAGCAAGAAAACTCCAAACTCCCAACTCCAGGCACTTTAGGCACTTTCTTTTATTTCAAAATTCCAATATTAATTCCTGCTGTCGGCAGAACTCCTGAATAATCGATATTGTTCCAGCTTTTATATTTTGTAAAACCCTTTTCATTATAATATTTACTCAAACGCATAAGTCCTCCAACATAAAAATCAATAGAAAAAACCTTTAAAGCCACGAATTTGCCACCTATAATTAAACCACCTGCGAAAACATTAAGGTTTTGAGTCACTTCAATTTGATTTGGTGCAAACTCATAATATGGATATCTTGCTCCTTTTATCTGTACTTTCCTATACATTAATTGTGGACCTGCATATAAACCCAGAGGGGCTTTCTTATTTTCATTCATTTTATTAAGCAAATAATTCTTGCATCTGAAAATCACACCATAGCCGGTAAACATTTGCCCCGAATATGAAACATAAGAATGCGATAAGGAATTATATGCTTCAAGATCTTGGTTCTGCATATATCCGCCACCTAATCCGTTTTTTGTTACATATGTTCCCATGGCAGCAATCTCAAGCGATAAATTGCTTTTTATAGCTTTTTCATAAGAAATCTGAAAATTTCCACCAAACAACCGAATCGGATTTAGTTGAATTGATGATTTGAAATTGTAAGATTCAGATTTTTTCTCAGATATTTTTTTTGGAGTTGTTTCTGCCAATTTCATTAAAGAATCAGATTTGCTTTTTAAAATTGAATTAATCAAAAAGTAATCTTTATACAGGCTTTCTGACATTGTGCCTAATTCTTCAATTTTTGGTTCAATAAGTTTTAGTTTCGCTTCCAATAATTGAAGTCTAAGTTCTAAAACTTCAGTGCTTAATGTTTCCTGGGCTTTAGCTGAACCTATTGTTATTAATTGGATTGCAATGGCTAGAAAAATTATTTGTGCTTTCATCTTTCTTTTTTTAATTATAAATAATGCTAATACAATCAATTATGTCATCAACAAAGGGATGCAAATATTGAGGAATATTTGATTTAAATGGGTCAATTTTCCAAAACTGACTTACTCCATTTTTATGATATTCAAAATATAATCCGCCGCCATCACAATAGTCCGGCATTCCAATATCTCCATTTGCTTCATTGAAAAGTTGGTAAGGAATACTATTTCTAATATTTTTTACCTTATCGAAAATGCTATTATTTAATTTTTTAAAATTACCCTGGTAAGCACTTTGAGCATCAGGATAAATGTCATTTGTATCTTCAAATAATTCTGTGTCGGTTAGCTTGAATATGTTTATGCAATTTCCTCCAACACACATTCCTGCAAAGTTGCCAAAGAGAATGTAATCAGCTTCAATTTCTTTTAGTGGTTCTTCTTTTTTGCAACTAGCAAACCCAATTGCTAAAATCACTATTGTTAAAATATATTTTTTCATGCCTTTGATTGTTTCTTTGCTATGAGATGTTGAAAACTGAATTTTGGTTGCGTTTCGATTTGAAATAATTTAATTTTTCATTACGCAACCATTTTTTTATTTAAATCATCTTACTCATAAATAAATCATTACCTTTATGAAAATTTTAAAAATGAAAACACAATATTTTATTTTACTAATGGTGCTAAGCATTTCATTTAGTGCTTGTAAAAAGGAAGAAGCAATAACCGGAAAGGTCGAATTAAAACACCTAAATCTGGATGCTGCCGGAAAATCTACAGTACTGGCAAACAACGATTTTGCAATAAATCTATATAAGAAAACTGCTCTTAACTCCAATGATAATATGATGATTTCGCCATTGAGCATTTCTTTAGCTTTAGGAATGACCTATAATGGAGCTGCAGGCACTACAAAAACAGCAATGGAAACAGCAATGTGCTTAAACGGTTTGACTTCTCAGGATATTAACAATTCTTTTAAGGTTTTATCGGATTATCTTCAAACTGTTGACCCGACAGTTACAATGAAAATAGCTAATTCAATTTGGTATAGAGATGATTTTACAGTTCTTCAAAACTTCCTGAATTTGAATACTCAATATTATGATGCACTAATCAAATCAGTTGATTTTTCTGACCCGGCAACAAAAGCATTAATTAATAAATGGGTAGCTGACAATACTAATAATAAAATTTTGAAAATTGTTGATAATATTAATCCTAATGATGTTATGTTCCTGATAAATGCAGTTTATTTCTTAGGAAACTGGACTTATCAATTCGACCCAGCAAAAACTTCACAGGAAAGTTTCACAATGTCGAATAGTTCAGTTAAAACTGTTGATATGATGGAGATAACAAGCAACTTTATGTATTTAAGCAATAACTTAATGCAAATTGTTGAGTTGCCTTATGGTGGAGAACGATATAGTATGATTTTAATGAAACCTCTTCCAAATTATACCTGTGATGATTTATTAAATGCTTTTAGCACATCAAATTTTAATGCCTGGATAAATGCAATGAATCCCACCGATGATTTGTTGGTGAAACTGCCAAAGTTTAAATTTGAGTATGAAAAGAAACTAAATGATATATTAACTGATTTGGGTATGGGTGTTGCATTTACTTCTCAAGCCGATTTCACAAATATTAATGCAGCGGGAAATCTTTTCATCTCAAGAGTAAAGCATAAAACCTTCATTGATGTAAATGAAAAAGGTACAGAAGCCGCCGCAGTAACAAGTGTTGGAATAACTTTCACAAGCATGCCCGATGCATTTATTGCTGATAAACCTTTCCTTTTTATTATTAGAGAAAAAGAAAGTAATGCCTTGATTTTTATGGGTAAGGTTGAAGAACCAAAATATTAGAATTTAAACAAATCATAAATAAAAACTTTAAAAATGAAATTTATAAGGAAAGCTATTGTGCCGATTATGGTAATTTGTTTTACTACTTCTCTTTATTCACAGGATGAAAGCAAAGATTATTTTGCCAGGAAACACGAGATTAATTTAGGTGCTGCAAATCTTTTTGGAACGAAACAAAATGATAATATAAATTACTTTTATCCATATTATTTGGAAAATATGCCCTATCCATATTATTATTACTCAGTCAATTCATATCAAAATCCGTCAGTTGGACTTGGTTACAAATATCATTTTAAAAAGAACGCTTTAAGAGCAAACCTGAATTTTGCTTCCAACAAGTCTGAGTCTAATCATAATGCAAATACGGTAAACGCAAACACATCAAAAGAAAATAACCTTTGGTATCAGTTTAAACGTGGATATGAACGTCAGATTAACTTTAAAAGCACTCATTTGTTTTTTGGAATGGATTGTTTGAATAATAAATGGGAATACAAAACTGAAAATATAAGCTCGTCATACTGGAACAAAACAACATATAATACCGAAGGTTACGGAGTTAGCCCATTTGTTGGAGTTAAAGTATTTATAACTCCTTTTTTATCACTTTCTGCTGAGACAAATTTTAAGTTTGAAAAATATAAATCAAAAATCACTACTTCTTACCCTTCAAATCCCGAGAATATAAATGAGGAAAAGGGAAGTAATTTCTCTTTTGGACCCATAGGTTTGATTTCGATTAATGTTCATTTGTAGTAATTAATGACATAAAAAATGGGCAAGGAGTATTAAACTTCTTGCCCATTTTATTTCGTTCAAATTTATTTATTTGGATGTTTTTTTCTTGCTACAGCAAGAAGATTTTTTAACACATGGTTGATTACAACCACTACTGGCAGCATTTCCTTTAACAACTTCTCCGCCATAACCAAGTTTTTGAATAGCAGCAACTAAATTTTTATCAGTGTTTTTACCTTTTTTGTACTTTATAGTAACAATTTTAGTTTTAACATCTGCATTAACATATTTTACCCCTTTTTCAAAGGCTATGTTTTTTTCAATTTTAGTTTTGCATCCATCGCAATCAACTTTTGCTTTTATTCTAACCACCTCAAGATCATTGTCTGAATCCTGGGCAATACTTGTTTGTGTTAAAGAGAACATAAAAAGCATTGTTAGAATTGCTGTTCCGAAAATTATCATTTTTTTCATTTTTTCAATTTTTAAAAATTTATACAATATTAATTATTATTTATTTATTTATTAAAGCAAATTTATTCGTCAATATTAAATCTGACACCTAAATAGAATTTTCTTCCAACCAATGGTCCCCAAACCTGGGAAGCATCAAAATACTGACCGAACGGGTCATCCGCTGCTATTATTGGGTCATTTTGTGTGAAATCAGTTAGATTTTCTCCACCAAAATAAACATTCCATCGCCTGAAATATTTTGTGACCTGTGCGTTAAAAATTGTGTAGGCAGGAGAACTTTCTCCTCTTTGATATTTGACAGGATTATTTTCAGTACCAGGCAAACGTGTGTCACCATTAAATTGTGCAGTAAAATCAAATTGCCATTTCTTCAAATTTGTGTAATATGAAACATTAAATAAACCTTTATATTTATTTGTTAATGGTTTTCTGATTAAATCGTTATTAATAGTTGTTTTAACATCAGTATAACGATATGCTAAAACAACATCCAGTCTTTTTATTGGCTCATATTTGAGTTCTATCTGGTAATTATTTGAGTACGATTTACCATCAAGATTATAGAAATAAATTTGTGAAACATCCTGATCCATATCAATTACTACCTGGTTAATAAAATCAGTTCTATAAAAATCAGCATTAATAACTAATTCGCGTTTTTTAATTGGGATATACTTCGTAAAGTTAACACCATAATTTATAGCTTCTTCCATTTTAAGTTTTTCAAGGAAATTAAGATTTCTGGAACTTGCTAAAAGAAAACTATTCTCGGCGATAACATTTGCAGATCTGTATCCTTTTCCACCTGATAATCGAAGAATGTTATTCTCATTAAACTTATAACGGATGTGTAATCTGGGAGTAAAAAAAGTTCCATAAATATTATGGTGATCAGCACGAATCCCGACTAATACGATTGGCAGTTTTTTATGCTCGAAAGTGTATTGGAAAAATGCACCGGGAACAATTTCTTCTCTTTTAAAAACACTGTCGTTAAGGCTTTCATCATAGTCGTCGTAAGCAAAACTGGCACCTGTAGAAAATTTGTGGTCAAGATTTTTTATGTATGATTGAAAAATCACATTTGAATAAGCACTTTTCTGGACACCATTATATCGGTTTTTCCCAAAAAGTGATTCCTGTGAGTGATAAGTAGCCGAAGTTTTTACAGCAATATTATTGTTGATATTATTTTTAAACTCATAACCACCTTTTGCAAATCCTTGGTATCTCCTGGTTTTGATATGTATTCCATAGAAATTATTAGAAATTTGCTTTTTTGTTTCATCAAACAAATTTTGTCCACCGCTTCGTTCTTCATCAATAACGTGAAATCCAAATTGAAACATTCCTTGTCCTCCCGGCTTAAAATATTTCCATTTGTTCATGATATTATATTGATTTATTAGTGGTTGGTCGATGAACATATCTCCATTTGCATCATTTTTTTTATTAGAATTTTCAGCATGAAGAAATAATATTGTGCTTAATCTCTCATTTATATTAACTCTGGTATTTGCATTTCCCTCAATTTTGCCTTTATCGTTAATCAAAGCATTCAAATACAATTTATCGCCTTTATCAGGTAATTTATGATTCACATTAATTTGCCCTGTGATAGATGAAAATCCATCCAAAACTGATGATGTTCCTTTTGAAATCTGAATTGATTCCATCCATGAACCCGGAATATACCCAAGACTATAGCTTGTTGCCAAACCGTAAAGATTTGGAATATTCTCAGTCATCATCTGACTGTAAACCCCGGCAAGTCCAAGCAATTGAATTTGTTTTGCTCCTGAAACGGCGTCGCTAAACGAAACATCAACCGAAGCATTTGTTTCGAAACTTTCACCAAGATTACAGCAAGCTGCTTTTCCAAGTTCATGACCGGTAATATTATAATTGTATATGGCATCAACTCTGGAGATATAACCACCTGGCAACCTGTTTGTGATTACAACTTCTTTCAATGTATTATTTATTGAAAGAATAATTTCCATATCCTTTTGACCTTCTGCGACTAAAACTGTATCGTTTTTATATCCAACGAAACTTACAACAAGTTTAGGATTTTCCTTAATTGTTTTTAAAATGAATTCACCTTTGGAATTACTTACTGCTCCGCTTGTTGTTCCTGCCCAATAAAGATTTACTCCGGGCAATGTTTGCTTTTTTGCATTTTCGCCTAGCTCGTAAACAACTCCTTTAATTGTTTGTGATATTAACTCTTTTGCTGCTGCTAATTGCATCAGCAAGATGAGTATTATTAAATATTTTGTTTTCATGATTAACTGTTTTAATTTTAATTAAAAAATAGCGATAGCCACAGCCATTGCCTAATTTTGATTATTAAAACAGTCTGTAAGGAATTTTTATGTTTTGGATGAAATATATTAGTTCTTTGCCAAAGAGCAAAGGAGGGGATTCTTTATTAATTATCTCATTTGATAGTTCTTCTGTTTCAGTAGAAGTAAATATGCTTGTTAATACGAAAATATCTAAAGCAGTGATTTCAAACTGTTGAACAGATTTTTCAACTTTATTTAAGATTTCAATCTTATGAAAGGTTTTTGTAATGTCACAACATTCTTGCTCTTCGTAACTTTCATCACAATTAGATGTAAATTTTTTTTCACAGCAGCTACTAGAGTGATGATGCTTTTCTTCATGGTGTTTTTCGCTATGATCACATGAAGTGTTATTGATAAAAAATGAAGTGGAAGTAGTTTTATTTATTTTACAATGATGATGGTAAATATTAAAGCCAGTACTTGTAATAAATACAACCATAGCAACAATTACTGTCATTATATGTTTAATTCTTTGTACTACTTTCATAATTAACTGCAAAACTACACCATTATTTAAAAGAAAAAAGTTAATTATTGTTAATTCTACATGTGTTAGGTGATTATTATGCTGAATGTCAAAGTTCTGGAATATATCCAAGCTGATTAGGCTTTTACTCACACTATTGGAGTATAAATTCTAAACCTAAAGATTAAATATTTATTGCCATTCTTTTATTTCCAAACAAGAAAAGTGATATAAATCAACTTTTGGTTAGCTATATTTTACTAAATTTGGGGTTCTTTAGTTTTATCAAATAAAATCAAAATATGAATTACGAAATATTAAAAGTTGATATTGATGCCGGTATTGCATTAGTAACTGTTTCTCGACCAGCAGCAATGAATGCATTAAACACTCAATTCTTCATGGAAATGGATGCTGTTATTGCAGAAATTAACTCAAATCCTGAAGTTAAAGTTATGGTTGTAACAGGTGAAGGAAAAGCCTTTGTTGCCGGAGCAGATATAGCCGAAATGGTAAATATGAATCAGGAAGAAGGAAGCAATTTCTCCAGGATTGGTCAAAACACTTTTGCCAGCCTTGAGAAAATGGAAATACCTGTTATTGCTGCAATTAATGGATTTGCTCTTGGTGGTGGATTAGAATTTGCAATGGGTTGCGATTTTAGAATTGCCAGTTCAAAAGCAAAATTCGGACAACCCGAAGTTAATCTTGGATTGATTCCCGGATATGCAGCAACGCAACGTTTGCCACGATTAGTCGGCTTAGCTGATGCATTATTTCTACTAACAACTGCAGAAATGATTGGAGCAGAAGATGCACTTAGAATCGGACTTGTTCAAAAAGTTGTTGAACCGGAAGAATTGATGGAAACTGTAATGAAAATTGCAAAAACCATTACTTTCAAAGGACCAAATGCAGTTAAGAAAGTAAAAGCTGTAACTCGTGCCGGAATGTTAACCGATTTCAAATCCGGTTGTGAACTTGAAGCTGATGAGTTTGGCTCATTATTCGGAAAAGGAAACGAAGGCGAAACAGGGATGAAAGCGTTTTTGGCGAAAGAGCGTCCTAATTGGAAATAATAATTATTTAATCGATGATGCTTCGACTCCCTGCCTGTCCGCAGACACGTAGCTCAGCGTATCATTGAATATATAGCAAACAAAATTCTAATTGACTTGAAAGGGTCATTGAGCGGAGCCGAAATGAGCCGAACATTATCTCAGATAATAAAGTAAATGAAAATAATATATATAAACTTAACTTAATAAAACATGAATTACGCAGACAAATTTGAAAATGTAACCGTACTGGGTGCAGCCGGAAAAATGGGTAGTGGCATTCTTTTGCTTACTGCTTGTGAAATGGCTGACCTTAGCCTTAATCCGGAAAACAAAGGAAAGCAATTCGTCCTTAATGCTATGGATGTTTCTAATGCCGGATTAGCGGGATTATTGCAGTATCTTAAAGTTCAGGTTACGAAAATTGCTGAGAAGAAAACTGTTGCTCTCAGAAAAATGTATGAAGACAGAGCAGACCTAATCGAAAATGGTCATATTATTGAACAATATATTTTTGACGTATTAAGCTTAGTTCGTCCAATAACACGTTTGGAGCCTGCTTATGAATCAACTCTTATTTTCGAAGCTATTAAAGAAGACCCTGCTTTAAAAGTGAAAATCTTTTCGCAGATAGACCAAAACAACAACAAATCACCCTGGTTTTTCACTAACACATCTTCAATTCCAATTGGAAAACTTGATAAAGATGCAAATCTTGGTGGAAGAGTACTTGGTGTTCATTTTTACAATCCACCGGCGGTTCAAAAGCTGGTTGAAGTTATTAAAGGTGAAGGCGCACTTCCCGAAGTTGAAGAATTTGCTTTAGCATATATCAAAAGCCTTAGAAAAATTGCTGTTCCTTCAAACGATTTTGCCGGATTTATTGGTAACGGTCATTTTATGCGGGATGCACTTTATGGTATAAATGAAGCCTTAAAACTTGCTGTTGATATGCCAATGGTTGAAGCCATTTATATTATGAATAAAATTAGCCAGGATTATTTGGTTCGACCGATGGGAATATTTCAATTGATTGATTATGTCGGAGTTGATGTTTGTTCTTATATTATGAGTGTTATGAATCCTTATCTTGCTGATGAAGACCTTCACAGTCCTGTTCTTGATAAAATGATTGAATTGGGAGTTTATGGCGGACAATATTCTTCAGGTGCTCAAAAAGATGGTTTCCTAAAATATGAAAAAGGACGTCCGGTTGCAATTTATGATATGGACAAAAAAGAATATGCTCCAACAGCCGATTTTGCTGCAAAATGCGATGCACTTCTTGGAGACTTACCAAAATCGTATGTTCCATGGAAAGCAGCTAATTTCAACAGAGCTAAAAATGAAATTCTGGCAAATTATTTTGCTGAGCTAAACACCATGGAAACTATGGGTGCTCAACTTGCAAAAGCATACAACAAACGTTCAAACGAAATTGGAAAAAAACTTGTTGCCGACAAAGTTGCAAATAACGATGACGATGTTAACACAGTGATGCTTACAGGCTTCTTTCATGCTTATGGTCCAATAAACGAATATTTAAAATAGGAGGAAATTCAAATGAAAAATCTAAGAAAAAAAGTATATATGGTAGCCGGTTATAACACTATTTCATTAGGAACCGGAAGAAAAGAATTTAATCCTAAGAAAGCCCGTCCGGGACTTGAACATTATATTAAAGAAGCCGGACAAGGAACACTTAAACAAATTGGTGGCGGTAAAAACGTTGACGAAGGTGTTATTGGAAATTTTATGGCTGCTCGTTTTAACAATCAGGCAAATATGCCCGGTTTTATTCCTTATATTGATAAAGATCTTGAATGGAAACCTGCAACATCTTGCGAAGGTGCTTGTGGCTCAGGTGCTTTAGCTCTTATGAGTGGAATTAAATCTGTTTTATCAGATACTGCTGATGTTGTCTTGACTGTTGGAGTTGAAGTCCAAAATACTATGAAAGCAATTTATGGTGCTGATGTTCTTGCCGGAGCAGGCTGGTATCAAAAACGAAAAGAAGGACATGCATATTTTTTCCCCGGAAAATTTAGCGATAGGGCAGGAGCATGTTACGAAAAATATGGTTATGATAAAATGAGAGCAGGAATGGCTCGTTGGTATAAAAATGCTATTGAAAATGCACGACTTTGCCCAACTGCACAGGAACATCATAATACTGACCCCGACCCATTGACAACAGGAATGAGCAAACCTAATCCAAGAGCTTTTACTGACCATTTGAATTTCTTCGATTGTTCTAAGGTTTCTGATGGAGCTTCTTCAATTGCAATAGTATCTGAAGAAGGTCTTGAAAAAATTGGAATGAAAAAATCCGATGCTGTTGAAATAGTAGGATGGGCACAGGTTGAAAGAAATATCACTGAAGATCCTGAAGATTTAACAGTAATGGAAACAACCAAAAGAGCAGCCAGACAAGCAATGGCAAATGCAGGAATCACAATTGACGACTTAGGAACTGTTGAAACACACGATTGTTTCACTGTTGCCGGAGTTCTTGCAACCGAAGCTATTGGATTTGCAGAAAAAGGCAAAGGAGCTGATTTTGTAGCAGCCGGACATACTGACCGTGGCGGAAAAATTCCATTTAACACAACAGGTGGTTTGGTTGGTTGGGGACATCCAACGGGAGCAACAGGAGTTCATCAGGCAGTTACAATCTGGGAACAATTAACCGGAAAAGCAGGAGATGCACAAATTGAAATTTCTCCCGAAAAACCTTATGGAATGACAATCAATATGGGTGGCGATGATGTTACAGTTATTGCGATTGTTTTTAAGAGAGGATAATTTACTGTTCTAAATAACATTTACTCAATAGCCCATCAGCTTCAGTTGGTGGGTTTTTTTGTTTATGAAATACAGAACACGCATGACATAGAGTATCATGTCATTAGCTTGGCGAAGGGAAGCCGAAATATCGATATTCAAAATTTTGCAAATTATAACTTTTAAAAACCAACAAACAAAAAAAATAATTTCTTCAATATCGATTTTCGCTATAATTCCACATAAACGCTTGCCAGTCGTGCTATTCCTTTAATGTTTTATGTAATTTATTTTAAAAAAACATTCGTATAAGTAGCCAAAAC
>JAIPBB010000160.1 GCA_021739805.1 Saprospiraceae bacterium
CATCAATTTATGGATATGTGTTCACACCCCTATGCAATTAGAGTTTATTCAGGTTTCTTTAAAATTGATAATCTAATAACAAATAATGGCAAGGAGTTCAAGCTTATGAATTTGCCATACTATATGGTTTCGCAAATTGAGAAATACCTTGAATGGATGATTAATGGATTTAATGTTCCTTCATACAATGGATTTTCTGATACAACAAATGAATTAGAAGATGAAAGTAAAATTTATTTTGAAGCAAAAAAGACAAACAATTTTGAAGATACATTAATTGATACTGTGAACGATACCGTAAATAAGAATAAAAATGATACTGTAAATGCTGTCGTAAGTGATACTGTAAATAATGTTAAAAATGATACTGTAAGTGATACTGTAAATGATACTGTAAATAATACGTTATGTGATGCTGTAAATAGTTCTGTAAGTAATTCCGTAGGAGATACCGTAAAACATAGGTTAATTAATATAGTTATTCGTGTTAATAATAAACCCGGAATAAAAAAACAAGAATTAGTTAAAATCTTAGGTGTTTCAGAAGTTACAATTAAAAGAGATATGCAAAAGCTAAGAGAAATAGTTGTTTTTTTAGGTACTCAAAAAACAGGAGGATATTATATAAGAAAAACACTATTAGATAGATTGACGGAAAGATAGTTTAAGCTATAGCTCAAATTATTCAGTATTATTTTTTCTAATAAAGATATAAATAATAGAAAATAGATTAATTGCAAAAACATAAACAGATTAAATTAGGTGGTGATATGATTTTTTTTCATAATTTAGATAACTTAAATATTAGATTTTGACAATACACCAAATACTTACAAAATATTGGGGGCATTCAGCCTTTCGTCCAATGCAGGAGGATATTATAAATTCTGTGTTAAACGGTAATGATACTTTGGCATTATTGCCAACTGGTGGTGGAAAGTCGATTTGTTTCCAGGTTCCGGCTATGTCAATGGAAGGGATTTGTATTGTTGTTTCTCCACTTATTGCTTTGATGAAGGATCAGGTGGACAATCTCAGGCGAAAAGGCATAAAAGCTCTTGCTGTTTATTCAGGTATGCATCGCAACGAAATTGACATAGCTCTTGATAACTGTGCTTACGGTGATTATAAATTCCTTTATGTTTCACCTGAACGTCTCACCACAGAGCTGATGCGTGAGAGATTAAAAAAGATGAATGTTAACTTAATAGCTGTTGATGAAGCTCATTGCGTTTCGCAGTGGGGTTATGATTTTCGACCTCCCTATCTAAAAATAGCAGAAATAAGGGAAATATTACCAGATGTCCCTTTGCTTGCTTTGACTGCAACTGCCACTCCTGATGTTGTTGTTGATATTCAGGATAAACTAGGTTTTAAAAAGGAAAATGTTTTTCGTAAAAGTTTTGAGCGTAATAATTTAACTTATGTTGTTTTTAAAGAAGAAGACAAATTCAGACGATTGCTAAATATTGCAAATAAAATTCCCGGAACAGGTGTGGTTTACGTTAGAAATAGAAGAAAGACTCGTGAAATTTCAGATTTTTTAAATAAGAACAGTATCAGAGCAAATTATTATCATGCAGGTCTTGATCCCAAAACAAGGGAAAACAGACAAAATGAATGGATGTTGGGAAGCACAAGAATTATGGTTTCAACTAATGCTTTCGGAATGGGAATCGACAAACCCAATGTGCGTTTTGTTGTCCACCTTGATTTACCTGATAATCTCGAATCTTACTTTCAGGAAGCCGGAAGAGGAGGAAGAGACGAAAAAAGAGCTTATGCTGTTTTGCTATTTGATAATTCTGACGTTTTAAATGCTGAAAAAAATATAAAACTTGCCTATCCTGAAATTGAATTAATAAAAAGTGTTTATAAAGCTTTGGGAAGTTATTTTCAGCTAGCAATAGGAAGCGGAAAAGAAGTAAGCTATGATTTTGACATAGCTGAGTTTTCTGATAGTTTTAAGCTAAATCCCGTAGAAGTTTTTCACTCTTTGAAATTCCTCGAAAGAGAAGGTTATATTATGTTGACGGATTCAATTTACACTCTTTCAAAAATCCATTTCGATATGGATAGGGAAGATCTTTATAAATTTCAGTTGAAGAATGTGGCTTTCGATAAATTTATTAAGGTTATCCTTCGTTCTTATAGTGGTATTTTTGATGATTTTATAAAAATAAATGAAACTGATATTGCACGCAGAACCAGTACATCGAGAGAAGTAGTTGAAAAATATCTAATGAGACTGGACAATATCAATGTTTTGACTTATGTTCCCCAGAAGAATGCACCTCAAATTATTTTCACACAGGAGAGATTAGATGTCAGGGATTTAACAATTTCGAAAAAGAATTATAGCGATAGAAAAGATGCAGCAGTAAAACGTTTAAAATCAGTTATCAAATACGCCACTTCAGCAAATAAATGCCGAAGCCAAATTTTACTTGCATATTTTGGTGAAACCGACACTAAGCGATGTGGCAAATGCGATGTTTGTGTTGAAAGAAATAAAATTGAGCTTAGCGAATTAGAGTTTAATTCAATTCTTGAAATTATTAAACCGGTTTTAAAGAATAAGACCCTGACAATGTATGAAATCGTTTCTATGGTTGGAAATGTGAATGAAGACAAAATACTCAAAATGATTCAGTGGCTTCTCGATAATGATAAAGTAACTTATGAGAATAATGTTATTAGATGGAAAAACAAATAAAACTCCCAAAGTCATTTTATTTAAGAAATGATGTCGTTTTAATTGCAAAACAACTTTTAGGAAAATACCTGTTCACACATTTAGATGGAATGCTTTGTGGTGGGATAATCACTGAAACCGAAGCTTATGAAGGCATTACTGATAAAGCTTCACATGCTTATGGTGGGCGAAGGACAAAGGGAACTGAAATAATGTTTGCCGAAGGCGGATTAGCTTATGTGTATTTAATTTATGGAATTCATTCACTTTTTAATGTGGTTACAAATGTTGAAGGTGAACCACATGCTGTTCTTATAAGAGCAATAAAACCGGAATATGGTGTTGATGAAATGTTGAAAAGAGCAGTAAAAGTAAAAGTAGATAAAAACTTCGCAAATGGTCCGGGTAAAGTTTCAAAAATCTTAGGAATTCATTATTCTCAATCTGGTATGAGCCTTTCTTCCGACAAAATTTGGATTGAAGACCGAGGTTTGAAAGTTTTTGAAAAAGATATTAAAATTAGTAAACGAATAGGAATCGACTATGCTGAGGAAGATGCTTTTTTGCCTTATCGTTTTGAATTGACATTTGCTTCGCATTATTAAGTTGTCATTTGCCCTTCGGGTGTCATTCAATTGTCATTTAGTTGTCATTCAGTTGTCATTCAGTTGTCATTCAGTTGTCATTCCATTGTTATTAATCGTTGTTCAATGACAGCGAAGCGAATGACGCCCGAAGGTCTAATGACGTGCGAAGCACAAATGACGCAAAGCAAATGACAGCAAAGCTAATATCCCCCGGAAAAGTTATGATAAAATTATTGAGTTTAATACATTTTCAAAAAGCGACTCCAATATTGAATCCTGCCATGAATTTTTGGTGAGAATTGTAAAAATTGCTCATGTCGTTATCTTTAATCACCCTGAAATTTGTTTTTGTTTTATGCTCTTCCCAAATATTATTTTTATAACCTGCACCAACAAAAAGTTCAATGGAAATTAAGTCAAAAATAACGTCTTGATAACCAATAAGACAATTTACATTGAAATGCGATATTTTTAGATAATTATAATTAATTTGAGTTTGCTGATAGGTGTATTTCGCACTTGAATAGGAAATATGTGGCCCAATAAATAAACCCCGTGGAGCGTATTTGTTTGTAAAATAGAACTTATACATTCCTTGAACCCGATAACCTGAGATTTTAATTTCCGGTTGCCCATAAACTGTTTGAGTGGTATCTTGAAATAAATCCCATAAAATGGTTTTTCCTAAGTAAGATGCTCCTAGTGAAATTGATTGCTTTGGTTGGGTTACCATTTCATAAATAAGTTTATATTCAGATGTGAATGGAATAACTCCCCAAATGATTGGCAACGGATTTGTTTTAATAATATCACCATACAAGAAAGGATTTAGTTTTTTGTCGTAAATACTGTCCTTTTTACTGGAATTATTAAATTGAGAATATACGGAAAGTTGAAAAAAAATCAGAATTATTAATATTTGAAATTTTCTTTTTTGCATCTCAATTTATTTTTGCCTTGTATAAGGTCTGATTTTTTGGTCAGAGAATTCTTTTCTAAGATATTTAAAATAACCTGTAATTGCTATCATTGCAGCATTGTCGGTAGTGTATTCAAATTTTGGAATATGAACACTCCATCCTGAAATTTCTCTTTCAGCTAAAAGGGCATTTCTTAAACCACTATTTGCTGAAACTCCACCTGCAATTGCAATTTCATTAATACCGGTCTTTTTGCTTGCAAGCTTGAGCTTTTTTAGTAGAATATCAACAATCGTAAATTGTATTGAAGCACATAAATCTGTTTTGTTTTCCTCGATGAAATTTTTGTTTTCCTTTAGTCTGTCGCGAATAAAATATAATATTGAAGTTTTCAAACCACTAAAACTATAATCAAGATTGGGAATATTTGGGTGAGGAAATTTGAATGCTTTTTCATTTCCTTCTTTTGCAAATTTGTCGATATAAGGTCCGCCAGGATAAGGAAGCCCAAGTATTTTAGCAGCCTTATCAAAGGCTTCTCCGGCGGCATCATCAATGGTTTTTCCAATAATCTCCATCGAAAATTCATTTTTAACTATAACAATTTGGCTATGCCCACCAGAAACTGTCAAACATAAAAAAGGAAATTTAGGTGCTTGTTTATTTTCATCGTAAATAAAATGAGCCAGAATATGGGCATCCATATGGTCAACTTCAATCATGGGAATATTCAAACCCAAAGCAAAGGCTTTTGAAAAGGAAGTTCCAACCAGCAGTGAACCAAGTAATCCCGGGCCATTAGTAAATGCAATTGCATTGAGTTTAGCTTTTGAAATATTCGCACTTTTTAAAGCAGCATGAACAACAGGAATTATATTTTGTTGATGAGCACGTGAGGCAAGCTCAGGAACCACTCCTCCGTAGTTTGTATGAACATCCTGATTTGCCGTTACATTGGATAGAATTTTGTTATCGCAAATGATAGCTGCGGAAGTGTCATCACATGATGATTCTAAACCTAAAATATAAATGCTCATTGTTAATTTTTATTTGCAACAAAAGTATGAAAATTGTTACAATAGATTTTTCAATATTAATAAACAAAAAGAAATACCTGTTTTCCTTTATTTTTGTAACACAAAATTTTCTATACAGTATAAGTTATTTATTATTAATAGAGATAATAATAAATAAGTGTAATTTTAGTTTTAATTCAAATTTAATCTCCGGCTAACATCAAAAAGTGGATACGTAAAATATTAATTTGGTTTGTGGTAATTGTAATTGTATTACCTACAATTTGCTATGCTATACTTCGAAGTTCTGCTGTTCAATCATATATTGCAAGCAGGATTGCCTCTTATATGTCATCGGAGTTAAATGCAGAAGTTAGTGTTGGTGGACTTAATATTGATTATTATCTTGATATTACTATTGAAGATGTTGTTGTTAAAGACCAGAAAAAAGAGAATTTATTAAATGCACCTGGAATTAAGATTGATATACACAAATTGTCAATTAGAAAACGAATAATCGAAATTGATAAAATAATTCTTGATAATACAAAAGTTTCTCTAAAAAAATATAAAGGGGAGGAGAATCTAAATTTTCAGTTTATTCTTGATTATTTTAGTTCAGAAGACACTACTATCACAGAATCAGAACCATGGGGTATAAGTTGCTCGGGGATTGAACTCTTAAATTCAGATTTTTCGTATAGAGATGAAAATAGTGAATTAATGCCAAATGGGCTGGACTTTTCTAATCTTAATTTCTCAGAACTTAATGTACTATTGTCGGATTTTAAGATTGACACTTCTTCAACTTCTTTAATCATTAATAAAATCTCTTTCAAAGAAAAACAAGGTTTTATTCTAAATGAAATTTCTACGGAATTAGAACTGTCAGAAAGTAAGATTAGTTTAAATAAATTAAAAATCAAAACTCCGAATTCGGAATTAAATCTTAATCTGGATTTGACTCAGGATGACTTTAGTGCTTTTAACGACTTTGTTAATCAAGTAAATATCAATGCAGAGTTTGTAAAGTCGAAATTTAATACTAAAGATATTGGCTATTTTGTTACTGAGCTTTATAATCTTGATAATCTATTTTCACTTACAGGCAAAGTGAAAGGGAAAGTCAATAATCTAAAATTGAAGGATTTTGTGCTTGCTTATGGTAAATCAACAAAATTTGATGGAAAAGCAACTATAACCGGACTTCCCGATATTAAAGAAACCTTTATTCATTTAGCTTTAAATGAACTTTCAACTTCAAAGAAAGATTTTGAATCATTTAAAATGCCGAATGATACAAAGGATAATATTGTAATTCCTCCCCAATTGGTAAATCTTGGGAAAATCAAAATTAAAGGATATTTTACAGGTTTTTATAATGACTTTGTGGCAAACGCTGATTTTTATACTGATATTGGAAATGCCACTTCTGACATTTCTCTAAGAAAGAATAAAAACAAAAATATTATTGAATATGATGGAAAGCTGGCAATTACAAATTTCAATTTGGGGGAATTAGTTGGACAAAAAGATGAAATTGGTAATATTAGTCTCTCAGCAGATATTACTGGTTCAGGTCTTGATAAAAGTGCAATTGCTGATTTTAATATTAATATCTCATCAATAGATATTAAAAACTATAACTATAGTGACATTAAACTCAAAGGAAACTATAATAATCAGTTTGCCGATGCTGATGTAATTATTGTTGATAAGAACCTGAATCTTAATTTATCAGGAACTTTTAATTTTAAAGAAAAGTTACCAAAGTTCAATATTAACTCTGAAATTTCAAATGCTAATTTGGTAAAATTGAATTTATTTGAGAATGATTCTCTTAATCCAATTAATCCTATTTTATCAACTAAATTAAGTGGGGCGTTTTCAGGAAATAAACTTGAAAACATAAATGGAAATGCCGGTTTTAGCAATACGAAGTATGTTGATGATAAGGAAAGTTATTATATGGATAGTTTGTACCTTTCAGTTTTAAGCAATAATGTTGGAGAGAAACAAATTAAACTTAAATCTGATTTTGCTGATGCTGATGTTGAAGGAGAATTCAAATACGACGAGCTAGTTTATTCTTTCAAAAAAATGATAAAAGAATATCTTCCGGGTTTTGATAAAAAGTTTGGTGCAACAGATGAATTACAAAAAGTCCCTGTTACAAAATTCACTTATAAAATCTCGCTCTACAATACTTCCAGCATAACCGCATTATTTTTACCTGAACTTGCAATTTCTGAAAATACCGAACTAAGTGGGAAGTACAATGGTGAATCGAATTCTTTGACCATAAATGGAAATATTAATTCAATTAAATACAAGGATAATGTTTTCGAAGATTTCTTTTTTGATGGACGAACAACAACTGATAAGGTTATTTTTGATATTGGTTGTAAAAGACTTTATTTGTCTGATAGCTTGTGGATTGATAATGTTAGCTTTAATACAAGTTTGAAAAATGATACTATAAACTATAGCCTGCTTTGGGACAATAAAAAAGACACTAACCAAAGTGCTGGAGATATAGAAGGCTTAGTTTCGTTTCTTGATATGCCAACAATAAAACTTAAAATTTTACCATCAAAAATAATAGTTAAAGACAGTATTTGGAAATTTAGCCAGGATAATTATATAAGTCTTGATTCCACATTAATTGAAGTCCATAATCTTGTACTTGGAAACCAAACACAAAAATTAGTTATAGATGGGAGGCTGTCAAAACTTGCATCTGACAAGATGATTATTAAATTCACTAATTTTAACCTTTCTAATTTCGATCTCCTTACTGAAAAGAGAAATGTTGATTTTGATGGTATTATGACAGGAGATTTTGAAGTTTTTGATATTTATAACTCACCAAATTTCTTTTCAAACATTAAGCTACTCAACTTTGGAGTTAACCACGAACAGCTTGGAGATTTGATTGTTAAAACCACATGGGATAATAATGCAAAATCTGCTTTGATTGATGCTGAAATATTATACACTGGCGAAGCCGGTACAAAAGAGACTTTAATCGTCAATGGTTACGTATTTCCTGAAAAAGAAAATAATAATTTGGATTTAAATATTGAACTAAAGAGTTTTAATCTCGACCTATTGGAAAACTATCTTTCTTCATTTAGCTCTGAATTCTATGGAAGAGCTTCAGGAATATTAAACCTAAAAGGAAGTTTTAATGCACCAGAGCTTACCGGTAATCTTAAGTTATGGAAAACAGGAATTAAAATCGATTATTTAAACACAACTTACATACTTGCTAATAATATAATACTTGAAAAAAATGCAATAATTTTTGACAAAGTAGAATTAATTGACAATAATGTTGGTGAATTCAAAGGCAAAAAAGCAATATTGGATGGTAAAATTTATCATGAAAATTTCAGAAAATGGGCTTTAGATTTATCTATAAAACCTGACCATTTTACGATGTTGAATACTAATTCAACTCAGAATGAATTATTTTATGGAAAAGCTGTAGCAAGTGGTTTAATAAAAATTCATGGTGATGTTGATAATATTGTGATGGATATTAAGGCAAAAACTGAAAGAGGAACTGTGTTATTTATTCCATTGGATTATACCGAAGAAGTTTCAGAAACAGATTATATTTCATTTACAATTAAAGATTCAACTCAAACTATTAATGCAGCAAATATTAATGAAACTATTGATTTGTCAGGTATTAGTTTGAATTTTGAATTTGAAGTAACACCTGATGCCGAAATCCAGTTAATTCTTGATGAAACAATTGGTGATATAATTAAAGCAAAAGGGAGTGCCGATTTAAAAATGGGAATTAATACCAGGGGCGAGTTCGAAATGTTTGGTGAATATGTTATTTCAGAAGGAGATTATTTGTTTACACTTCAGAATGTTATTAATAAACGCTTTAGTATTCAACAGGGAGGAACCATTAAATGGACAGGAAGTCCTTATGATGCTGAGATTAATTTAAAAGCTATATATAAAACAAAAGCATCGTTATATGACCTTGTTGCCAATAAAGTTGCAAACGCTGAAATTTACAAGAAAAAACTTCCTGTTGAATGTGTGCTTTTAATGAAAGACAAACTAATGAACCCTTCAATTGAGTTTGATATTGTTTTACCAACTGCAGATGAGATTTCAAAAGATTTATTAAGGAGTGAATTGTATGTTAGTGCTAATGAAGTTAATGTTCAGGAGATGAACAGGCAGTTTGTCGGTTTGTTAGTATTAAATAGTTTTTTTCCCCCACCCGGTGGAGAACGCTCTGTTGGATCTACTAATATAGGTTCAACCAGTTCGACAGAATTATTGTCGAATCAGCTAAGTAATTGGTTGTCTCAAATCTCCGATGATTTTGATGTGGGAGTTAATTATAAATCCGGTGATAAATTAACTAATGAAGAATTGCAGGTTGCTTTATCAACTCAGTTGTTTAACGACAGAGTAATTATTGATGGGAATTTAGGCGTTGGTGGCGATCAAAATGTTCAAGGTGACCAAAGTGCCGGGAAAACAAGTAATATAGTCGGTGATGTTAATATTGAGTACAAATGGACTGATGAAGGAAGATTTAGAATTAAAGCTTTCAATAAATCAAATGCAACCGATTTATTAAATCAAAGAGCACCATATACACAAGGGATTGGAGTTTTTTATAGAAAAGAATTTGATAAATTCGGTGAATTATTCAAATGGATAAAACCTAAAAAGGAGAAGTAAGGTAGAGGTGTTTGGTAATCAGTGTTCGTTGATTGGTAATCGGTCTGTTCGGTATTCAGTGTTCCTTTCGGTAATCGTCATTGTGAGGGAGGAAGGACCGAAGCAATCCCTTGAATTAAAGTTATAAGGTTATTAAGAACAGATTGCTTCGCTTTACTTAATCAGTATCCAATTCGAGCAACGAGCAACGAGAAACCAGCAACGAGAATTATTTCATATTCAGAATATGCCCCATCTTATTTTGCTTTGTCTCTAAATACTTTTGATTGTATTTACAAGGTTTGATAATCAATGGAACTGATTCAACAATTTCAATTCCGTATCCCATCAAACCGACTTTTTTTGTTGGATTATTACTTAGTAATTTTATTTTGCATGCTCCTAAATCTCTAATAATTTGAGCACCAATACCGTAATCTCTTTCGTCAGGTTTAAAGCCAAGTTCAATATTTGCTTCAACAGTGTCGCGACCATTTTCTTGTAAGTGATAAGCCTTTAGTTTATTTATTAAACCTATTCCTCTTCCTTCTTGATTCATATAAACAACAATACCTTTTCCTGCTTTTTCGACAATTTCCATTGCTTCATGAAGTTGTGAACCACAATCACATTTAGATGAACCAAAAATATCGCCTGTAACACATGAAGAGTGAACTCTTACAAATATAGGTTCATCTTTTTCCCATTTTCCTTTTACTAATGCAAGATGTATTTGGTCGTTTGAGATTTGCTTATAAGCATGGAGCATGAAATGTCCATGTTCAGTTGGTAAGTCAACAATTTCTTCTCTGGTTATTAGACTCTCGGTTTTTAATCGATATTCAATCAGGTCTTTTATTGTAATAATTTTTAGATTGAATTTTTCCGCAATTTTAAATAGGTCGGGCAGCCTTGCCATTGTTCCATCCTCATTCATGATTTCAACTAGTGCTCCAGAAGGATTAAGTCCGGCTAGCTTGGCTAAATCAATGGTAGCTTCTGTATGACCTGCTCGCCTGATAACTCCGTTTTTCTTGGATTTAAGAGGGAATATATGTCCGGGACGACCCAATTCTTCAGGTTTTGTTTCAGGATTAGCAAGTGCTTTTATAGTTTTAAATCTGTCGCTTGCTGAAATACCTGTTGTGCAACCATGACCAATTAAATCTACTGATACTGTAAATGGTGTTTCGTGGGATGAAGTATTTTTCAAAACCATCATATCTAAACCCAGTTCGTCGCATCTTTCTTCTGTTAAGGGAGCACAGATTAGTCCTCTGCCATGAGTTGCCATGAAATTTACTATTTCAGGAGTGATGGTTTCTGCTGCACAAATAAAATCACCTTCATTTTCTCTGTCTTCATCATCAACAACAATAATAACTTTCCCATTTTTGATGTCTTCAATGGCTTCTTCAATTGTATTAATATTTTCCTTCATCTCTATTGTAAATAAATGGCTTGAAATTTTCGCAAAAGTAATATTTTTTTAGTTCTTATGAATGATAAAATTAGGGGAATTGGGTTTCGGGTTTCATTTCGACTCCGCTCAATCACCCAAGAACGGACACTGAGCGGAGTCGATGTGCAAGTTTCAAGTTTCAGGTTTGTCAACTGCTTATTGATTACCGAAAACCGACAACCGATTAATTAAACCTAATCGCCTTAACCGGAGAAATTCGTGTGATTATATAAGATGGAAGTAATAGCATCAACACACAAATAATTATTGTACAAACATTAAGTAAAATTAAATAAATAAAATTAAAACTTATTGGCACAAAGTTGACATAATAGGATTCGGGGTCAAGATGAAGAATTTTAAAGTAATATTGTAAAACACAAATCGAAATTCCAATAATATTCCCCCATAGCAATCCTTTCCCAATTATATAAGCTGAATTATAAAGAAAGATTTTTCTTACACTCCAGTT
>JAIPBB010000161.1 GCA_021739805.1 Saprospiraceae bacterium
GCCAATATTACTGTATAAGCATTAATCTTATTGCTAACAAGTTGATCTCCACCAGAGCTTGCTTCCTCTTCAGATTAACGCCGGAATATTACAAATTAATTTTTAATTTTCTACCAACCATTTTTGCACACATTACCTATTAAAATCAAAAACCCGCCCACCAAAAGGTGAACGGGTTTTTACATTACTCGGTATTATATCAGCGTATTAGAGTAATCGAACCATATTTTTGGAATTCTCCATTCCCATTATCCATTCCCTGCCATAAACTATTGTCCATGAAAATTCCACTTGCTTTCCAAACATAAACATCCTGGGGCATTTCTTTACCTTTGAATTCACCATTCCATCCCTCAGTAGGCATGCCATTAGCTAATTCAGTCGATTCCCAGATTAAATTTCCCCACGAATCGTAAATTCCTATATAATATTCTTTAAGTCCCATTCCGCTTGGTTTAAATAATCTTACTTCCTCGGCAGGATTATTTGGTGAAAATGCATTCGGAATAAACAAACCTTTTATGTAATCGACTTCAATTTCTTTTGATTTTTCCGCACTACAATTAAATTGGTTATTAGCTGTAAGGTTCACAGTGTATAAGCCATGCATTGAGTAACGGTATTTTGGACTTACTTCGGTTGAAAAACTACCGTCGCCAAAATCCCAATCGAAAGTTGTTCCCTGCACAGTTAAATTTGTGAATTGAATAATTCCGCTATTTGGTAGTGGTATATTTGTGTTTTCGAATGTAAAATCAACTTTGGGTTTTGGATGTACATTAATTGTATCTTTAAAAGAAAGAGTGTCAGTACAGCCACCATTTCCGCTTGCAATTAAGGTTATAGAAAATAGTCCGTCAGAATTATAGATATGTGATGGGCTAATTGTGTTATAGATATTTCCATCTCCCATATACCATGTGTAATTTGTGGCAAATTGTGATTTATCGGTTATGGCAACAGAAAGTGGTTCGCAACCTTCATTATTTTCAATAGTAAAATCAGCAACAGGCTTTTCATATACAGTATATTGTGTCGTTGCTGTATCAGTACATCCAAACACATTTGAAGAAATAAGACTAATATCGTAACTGCCTGGTGAATTGTAATTTATTGTTGGATTATTTAATCCTGAACTGTTTCCGTTACCAAAGTCCCAAGTATAACCTGAAGAAGTTGTAGAAGTGTTTGTTGCTTGTACGTTTGCAGGATAACCACATGATTGGCTTGATGAAAGTGAAAAACTACTAATAGGTTTTGGGTGAGCAATAACGCTTGAAAAAGCTGTGTCGGTGCATCCATTAGGAAATTGAGCAATAAGTGTTATATTAAATGTTCCGGCAGAAGTATAAGTATGATTTGGTTGATTTAAGACGGAGGAATTTCCATCACCAAAATCCCATGAAAAGTAAGTGGAATTCATACTAGTATTTATAAGAGTTACATTTAAAGGATAGCAGCCATCAGAAGATGAAGGAGTAAATGATGCTATTGGAGTATTTTTAACAAAAACTGTTTTTGTAATTGAGTCAACACAAGAAGAACCTTGAGCCGTACCTATTAATGTAACATCAAATAATCCTGAAGCAGTGTAGTTGTATGTAGGATTACTAACAGTAGAAGTATTTCCATCTCCAAATTTCCAAACAACATTTGATAAATTCGATGATAAATTAGTAAAATGAACATCTTCATAAACACAAATAGTGTCGGGGTTTGCAGTGAAGTCAAGAACCGGGAATGAATTTACGTTGATAGTTACATAAGCTGTGTCGGCACTACAAGTGTCGCTAACGTAAAGTTTAACATGGTAAGTTCCCGCAGTCAAATATGTATTTGTTGGGCTATAAGTAGTTGAGAAATTCCCATCATCAAAATCCCAGCTAATGTTTGAGTTTAAGGTTGAGAAATTATTAAATGTTACAGTTAAAGGAGCACAACCAAAATAAACTGAAGGGTTGAAAAGAGCTGTAACTGATTGTGGTCTGACAGTAATTTGTTTTGTCATAGTGTCGGAACCACAATAATTATTTGCAATAAGTGTAATACTGTATATGGAATCAGCAGATCCGGCAGTATAAACCTGAACAGGCGGTTGAGCAGCAGAAGAGCTTATTCCATTTCCCATATCCCATAAATAAGATGTTGCCAGACCTGTAGTTACATTAGAGTAAGAGATTGCAAGTGGTGAACATCCATAATTAGAGCTTAATCCAAAATTTACTACCGGTTGTGGTTTCACAAAAACAGTGTCAGTAAAAGATGAACTTCCGCACATATTTGTTGATAATAAAGAAACCAAATATGTATTGTTTCCGCTTGCTAATTGATTAAAGGTAATATTTGGCGGATTTTGCAGATTACTATTAATTCCGTTTCCAAAATTCCAATTATGTGTCATTCCAAAACCACTTGAAGAATTAATAAATTGAACATTTAAAGGAGCACATCCGCTGTCAGGTAGCATTGAATAATTAGCTATTGGAGCACTAATGGTTTGAATAACACTAAAGGCAGAATCAAGGCAGCCATTGGGTGATTGTCCTATAAGTTTTATTGTTTGAAATCCTGTGCTTGAATATGTGCTTGTTGGATTATTTGAAGTTGAGAAATTCCCATTTCCAAAATCCCAGCTAAATGAATTTGCACCCATGGAATTATTGTTGAAAACAACATTTGAATTAATGCAGGCAACACTATCATGTGTAAACGAAATCTGTGGAAGAGAATTAACATTTATAATCGCAATAGTAGTATTTACACATGAGTTATTATCTGTTCCAATTACAGTATAAGTTGAGTTAGTAATTGGTGATGCAACAATATTTGCTGAATTTGAATTGTTTAAGCCTGATGATGGACTCCACATATATTGAGTAGCACCTGAAGCTGTGATTGACACTGAATCACCCAAACAAATACTTGTGTTTGCCGGATTCACTGTAATAGTGGGTAATTGGTTTACAATTATTGAAATACTATCATTATTCACACAGCCGTTTATGTCAGTTCCATTTACAAAATACTTTGTTGTGTTTTGAGGACTTGCGTGAAACATATTTCCATTTGATGAGATTCCAAAACCACTAGGAGTCCATGTGTAAACATTTGCACCTGTTACCGAAATTGTAGTTGTGTCACCAAAACAAATTGATGAAGAACTTGCAGTTATATTGAGATTTGGAAGCTGATTTACATTTATCATTACTGTAGCATTGTTTGAACATCCGTTTCCGTCAGTTCCTGTAACTGTATAATTTGTTGTTGTACTTGGATTAGCAATAATTGCATTTGCTGTTGTTGTGTTTAAACCTAAAGCAGGAGTCCATGAATAGTTAGTTGCTCCACTTGCATTAACTGCGACTGAATCTCCATTACAAATTGTTGATGATGTAAGGTTTGTTGATATTATTGGTAATGGATTTACACTAACGACAACATTAGTAGTGTTTATACAGCCATTCACATTAGTACCTGTAACCGAATAAGTGGTCGTATTATTAGGAAAAGCCATTACACTAGCACCTGATGCAGAATTTAAACTTACTGATTGAGACCATGAATAAGTATTGGCTCCACTAACTGTTAATGCAACAGAATCGCCATTACAAATTGTGGGAGAAGACGGATTTACTGATAAAGTCAAAACTTGATTAACTACAATTGTGATTGAGTCATCGTTTTCACATGCATTTGCATTAACGCCTTGAACATAATATGTTGTTGTTGTAATTGGACTTGCTGTAATTGATGAACCACTTGTTGAACTTAGTCCTGTTGCAGGTGTCCAAGCATAGGTGCTGGCTCCGCTTGCAGTTAAAGTTGTTGATTGTCCCAAACATATGGTATCTGAGCTTGCATTTATACTAATTGTTGGAAGTGGATTTACATCAACAACAATCACATCTTCACCACTACATCCATTTTGGTCTGTTCCTGTAACTGTATAAGTTGAAGTAGTATTTGGGAATGCCTGAACAATTGAACCGGAATTTGTGTTTAGACCAATTGCAGGACTCCAGTTATATGTTAATGCACCATTAGCACTTAATTGAACTGAATCACCAAAACAAATCATCGGAGAATTTGGATTTACTGAAACTGTTGGAATTGGATTTACATTAATTGTGATTGTTGAACTATTAAAACATCCGTTATTGTCAGAACCGCTTACAATATATTGTGTTGTTGTAGTTGGAAATGCAATAATTGATGAAGCTGTTGAATTATTAATTCCAATAGTCGGAGACCAATTGTAGGATGTAGCTCCACTAGCACTTAAATTAATTGAATCTCCCCAACAAATACTTGCTGAACCTGGATTAATTGCTATTGTAGGCAAAGGATTTACTACAATTGTAATTGTATCAGTGCTTTCACACCCTGTTGAAGAAATTCCTTTTACTATATAAGAAGTTGTAGAAGTTGGTGTAGCAATTGTTGTATTTCCTGTAGTAGTGCTTAAAGCGGTGGATGGAGACCAAACATATGAATTTGCTCCCGAAGCTGTCATTGAAACCGATTGTCCTAAACAAATAGTATCAGAGCTTGCATTAATGCTGATAATTGGCAATGGAATTACATCTACAACAACCATTTCATCATAAACGCAACCATTTTGGTCAGTTCCTGTAACTGTGTAAGTAGAAGTAGTATATGGAAAAGCCTGAACTGATGCTCCCAAAGCTGAACTTAAACCAATTGCAGGACTCCATGAATAAGATGATGCTCCATTAGCTGTTATTAGAACAGAATCACCAAAACAAATTTCAGGAGAATTTGGATTCACCGAAACATTTGGAAGTGGATTAACAGTAATTGTAATTGATGAACTATCAACACATCCATTATTATCAGAAGCAATAACATTATATTGTGTTGTTGAAGTTGGAAATGCTATTATGGATGAACCGATCGAATTATTAATTCCAGCGCTTGGAGACCAGTTGTAAGTTAAAGCTCCACTAGCATTTATATTAATTGAATCTCCATAACAGATACTTGCTGAACCCGGGTTTATTGAAATTGTTGGCAAAGGATTAACTCCAATTGTAACAGTATCGGTGCTAAAACATCCCGTTGGAAGTAAACCTTGTACTATATAAGAAGTTGTGCTTGTCGGTGCAGCAATTATTGTGCTTCCGGTATTAGTGCTTAAACCTGCTGATGGTGACCACACATAATTATTTGCTCCCGAAGCTGTCATTGTAACTGATTGACCGGCACATATTAAATTTGAGTTAGAATTTGCTGTGATAATTGGTTTTGGATTTACTTGTATGGTAAATGAAGTTGTGTTGAAACAACCTGAGCTGTTTGACCCTATTACATTGTAAGTTGTGTTTACTGTTGGTGATGCTTTAATTGTTGAACCTGTTGTTGCAGAAAGTCCGGTTGAAGGACTCCATGAAAAATTATTAGCTCCACTTGCAGTTAAAGTAATAGAATCTCCTAAACAAACACTTGGAGCAGAAGGATTAACAAGAATTGTAAGAGTTGGATTAACATTAACTGTCATATTCAGGGTGTCAATACAGCCATTATTTGCAGTTCCAATAATTGAATAATTAGATGAAACTAAAGGAAATACAGAAACTGCTGCTCCTGTTGTTGAACTTAAACCTGCTCCTGGACTCCATAAATAAGAAGTGGCTCCGGAAACTGTTACTAAAACTGTGTCGCCTGTACATAAGCTTGGAGAAGCTGGATTAGTTGTCAAAACCGGTAGTGCTTTTACATTTATGCTTACTGTATCAGTATTTGCACATCCGTTGTTGTCAGTACCTATAAGTTGATAAATTGTTGAGGTAATCGGAGATGCTAAAACTGTTGAAGCTGTGGATGAATTTAAGCTTGAAGCAGGACTCCAAACATAGGATGAAGCACCGTTTGCTGTTAGTGTTGCAGTTTCACCATAACAAATACTATATGAGTTTGAGTATGCAGTTACATTTGGTAATGGATTAACTGTTATACTTATATTGTCAGTATTAATACATCCATTATTGTCTGTTCCGATAACATTATAATTCGTTGTTGATAATGGGTTTGCAATTACTGATGTTCCGCTTCCGCTATTCAGTGTTGTAGTTGGACTCCAGGAATATGTTGTTGCTCCACTGGCGTTTAAAATCACAGAATCTCCAATACAAATTACATTTGTAGTTGAGCTAATACTAACATTTGGTAATTGGTTTACATTAATAATAATAGAAGTAGTATTTGTACATCCATTCAAATCAACTCCAACAACTGTATAAGTTGTAGTAGTGGTTGGATTAGCAATAACTGAAGCTCCTGTTGTAGTATTCAAAGCTGTTGCAGGACTCCATGAATATGTATTTGCACCACCTACTGTTAAACTCACTGAATCACCGGCACAAATAGTAGAAGATGATGGTGTGATTGTTAAAATTGGTAATTGATTTATATTAACATTAATGCTGTCAAAATTTGAGCAGCCATTATTATCAGTTCCTGTTACAAAATATAATGTTGAAGATGGCGGACTTGCTTTAACAATTGTTCCTGAATTACTACTCATATTATTGACTGGACTCCAGCTATAATTAACAGCACCGGAGGCAGTAAGAATTACAGAATCACCAAAACATATACTTGGAGAATTTGATGATACACCAACATTTGGCAATGGATTTACCGTAATGCTTATATTGTCAGTATTAATACAACCATTATTATCAGTTCCGATAACATTATAAGTTGTTGTTGATAATGGATTTGCAACTACTGATGTTCCGCTTCCACTATTAAGTGTTGCTGTTGGACTCCATGAATAGTTTATTGCTCCAATTGCATTTAAAATCACAGAATCTCCAATACAAATTACACTAGTGTTTGAACTAATGCTAACATTTGGTAATTGATTAACATTAACAACAACTGTTGCCGAATTAGAACAACCATTCAAATCAACTCCAACAACTGTATAAGTTGTAGTAGTGGTTGGATTAGCAATAACTGAAGCTCCTGATGTAGTATTTAAAGCTGTTGCAGGACTCCAGGAATAAGTGCTTGCACCACTTACTGTTAAACTCACTGAATCACCGGCACAAATAGTAGAAGATGATGGTGTATTTGTAAGTATTGGTAGTGGATGTATTGTTATATTAACACTATCGGAATTTAAGCAGCCATTATTATCAGTTCCTGTAACAAAATACAAAGTTGATGAAGTAGGTCCGGCTTTCACAATTACTCCTGTATTATTATTCAAATTATTAACCGGACTCCAGCTATAATTAACAGCACCTGTGGCAGTAAGAATTACAGAATCACCAAAACATATACTCGGAGAATTTGATGAAACTACTACATTCGGTAATGGAAATATTGTGAATGTTTGTGTTGCTGTGTCAGTTCCACATGAATTAGTAATTATAACTGTTACAGTATAAGTGCCTGGTGTAGTATAATCAATATTTGTTGGATTTTGTTGGCTTGAACTTGAAGGAACTCCACCCGGAAAACTCCAGTCGTAAGATGTAATAGCACTTCCATTGTCGATATAAGTTGGATTTGGAGTTAATGAGAAAGTATTACATGAATTTGGAATTGCAGCAATATTTACAATAGGTTTGTCAAAAGTGGTAATTGTTATTGTTGTATCATCATTTCCACAATTATTAGTGGATGTTAATATGACATTGTAATTTCCTAGTAAGTTAAACTCTATTGATGAATTTATTGAATCAGCAGCAAAAGGAGAATTAAAACTCCAACCACTCACTGGTGAAACTGACCAATTATGAGTTAAATTACCACCATAAGAGCCATTATTGAAATTTACATTCAAAGGAATGCAACCATTAATTGTAGAAGGTGTTGCAATTGCATGAGGCATATCATTAATAAGAACTTGTTTGCTTAAAACCGAAACCCCGCAAATTCCGTTTGAAGCTGTTAGCGAAATCGTATAACTTCCCGGGCTATTATAAGTATGACATGCATTCAGAGATGTTGAAGTATTATTAATACCTGAAGCAGGGTCACCAAAATTCCATACATAACTAGCAAAAGCATTACAATTATATCCAAAACCTGAGATTGTTGTATTTGTAACACATATAGGACTGTTTACGCAACCGGTATCTGCTGATAATGTGAATTCTGCAGTTGGTGAACTGTAAATTCTAATGTTACCAACAGTTGCTGTTGTGAAGTCACAATTATTATATGCAGTAACCTGAACACTGTAAGTGTTTGATGATTGCGAACAAGAGGAAGTTGTAAAAGTGTGTGAAATTGTATCATTAACAAATGGGTCATTATAATTCCATGTAATATTCGGTGAACCATCACTGAAATCCCAAACATAATAGGTTCCGGGTGAATTATATTGATATTGATTTAAAACGAATTTAAAAGTTTGAGGTGCACATCCCTGTGTATTTCCCAATGAACTAAGCCCAATTGCAGGATTTCCCTGGTTTGCTATATCATAGGTTTTCGTTGCCTGACATCCGTTGGAATCAAAAGCGGTAATACTAAGATTGAATAAACCAAGTTGAGTATAAGTATGAGTTATTGGAAAACTTGAGTTTGTAATTGTACTTGCTGAACCTCCATCACCCCAATTTAATATATAATGTGTCACCATGCTGCTGTCAGCAGTTGTATTGTAAAGTGTAATAAGAAAATTTGGATTTGAGTTAGATGGATTATTATCACAATTACTAAAAGGTGTATAAGGGTCAATATCCTGAAGTGAAGGTGTTATATTATTATTAACTATTACATTTGCTTGATAACTACCGCATGAAGAACCCACATTAACGACTAATGAAACAGTATATGATTTGATTGAACAACCTGAATAATTATAAGTATGAGTTGGATGTTGCAATGTTGATGTAGTGCTATCGCCAAAATCCCACAAATATGTTGGAGTTCCTGAACCACCTGAAACAACCGATGTAAAAGTTATCACTGTCCCTGAATGAGAACTGTCCGGTGTGAAAGTGAAGTTAGTAGGTAAGGAGCATTGAGCAATGGATTTATTGGAAAAGATGAGAATTCCAAGAAACAATGCTATTGCTAACACGGTTGATTTTGTAAAGAAACGCATAATACCAAGTTTTGTAATCTGATTTCTAATGTAAACTACTGATTTTAATCTCTAATAACGCTGATGGCAAATATATGACCGTGAAAAAAAAATATCAAGTATTTATTCCAATAATTAGAAATATTTTTCAATTTAGAAAAATCTTAATGTGAGAAAATTGGTTTTGATGTGGGAGTGTTCTTGGTTTGTAAATTTGCCTTTTGCTTTTGCCTTTTGTTTTTTCCCTTTTGCTTTTGCCTTTTTCCTTTTGTCCTTTGTCTTTTTTCTTTTGCCTTTTTCCTTTTGTCTTTTGCCTTTTGCCTTTTGCCTATTTCCTTTTTCGGTTTACTTACTTAGTATGATGTTTTACAGAGTATAGAAATGTTTCGGCAAAGTAATTTCAAGAATTACTATTATTTCTTTTATTTTTGTGCAAACAAATTTCAATTTATGATTCCATTTTCACCGCCACGCATGGACCAAAAAATCATTGACGAAGTGATTGATACACTGAAATCAGGATGGATTACAACAGGTCCTAAAACAAAATTGTTTGAAAAGAAAATTGCAGAATACACTTCATCTGATAATGTTTTATGTGTTAGCTCAGGTTCCGGTGGTCTGGAATTAATGCTACTCTGGTTCGGAATTGATGAAGGAGATGAGGTCATTTTGCCGGCCTATACTTATGCAGCAACAGCAAATGTTATTATTCACACAGGAGCAAAACCTGTTTTCGTTGATATTGAAGATGATTTTAATATTTCCGTAAAGAAAATTGAAGCAGCAATCACAGAAAAAACTAAGGTGATTATGCCCGTTGATATTGCCGGATTTCCTTGCAATTATAATGAAATAAACAATTTGGTAAAAAGGAAGGATATTGTTAAAAAATTCAATCCTAAAACCAAAGAGCAGGAAATTTTGGGTAGAATTTTAGTTTTGTCAGATGCAGCTCATTCAATTGGAGCAGAGTATGAAGGCAGAAAAACCGGTGCATTAACCGATATTACAGTTTTTTCGTTTCATGCGGTTAAAAATCTTACAACTGCCGAAGGTGGTGCAGTTTGTTTAAATCTACCGAAGCCTTTCAACAATAAAGAAATTTACGATTATTTGTGTATTAAATCTCTTCACGGACAAAACAAAGATGCTCTTGCAAAATCTAAAATTGGAAATTGGAAATACGATATAGTTGAAGCCGGATATAAATTTAATATGACAGATATTCAGGCATCTATGGGCTTGGTTGAACTTGAACGCTATGATTCAGATATGCTTGTTCGTAGAAAACAAATTTTTGATAAATACAGCCAAGGATTATCTAAGTATTCATGGGCAAAGATTCCTGAATATGAAAGCAGAAATAAAAAAACTTCTTATCATGTGTTCCTTTTAAGAATTAATGGAATTACCGAAGAACAAAGAGATTTAATTATACAGGGAATTTTTAATAGGGGAGTGTCAGTTAATGTGCATTTTCTTCCCTTGCCAATGACAACATATTATAAAAATTTAGGATACAAAATCGAAGATTATCCGCATACATATAAAAACTTCGCTGCTGAAATTAGTTTGCCTGTTTATTATGATTTGACGGATGAACAGATTAATCACATTGTGAAATCGGTTATTGAGGCGGTGGAAGAAGAAGTGAAAAAATGAAATTTCAAATGACAAGTTCCAAAATTCAAATAATTTACAATTTACAAAAAACCAAAATTCAAAACTGTAATAAAAAATCATTGTGGTGAGTTTTGAGCATTAGAAAATTGAGATTTGGAATTTATTTGTTATTTGTTTTTTGAGATTTGGAATTTACAAGATATTTGGCTTTGGTACTTAAATTATTAATATCTTCGATGTCAGGATTATGAACTAAATTTATGCTAAAACGAACCTTCGATATAATTGCATCTTTTATAGGCATAATTATTTGCCTTCCTTTTCTTATTATCATTTCTTTATTTATAGTTATTGATTCAAAAGGTGGAGTTTTTTACAAACAAAATAGAGTTGGAAGGAATAATCAGGATTTTATATTGTTCAAATTTCGAACAATGAAAAGCAATGCTGAGCTAAAAGGATTAATCACAATTGGGGAGAAAGATAGCCGAATAACAAGAGTTGGACTTTTTTTACGAAAATTCAAACTTGATGAACTTCCACAATTGCTGAATGTATTTATTGGTGATATGAGCATAGTTGGCCCACGTCCGGAAGTGCGAAAATATGTAGAAATGTATGACTATAAACAAATGAAAGTTTTATCCGTCAGACCTGGTTTAACAGATTATTCATCAATTGAATATATTAATGAAAATGAAATTTTAGGTAAAGTTGAAAACCCGGAAGAAGTTTATATAAATGAAATAATGCCTGCCAAACTAAACTTGAATTTAAAATACATTGAAGAGAAAAGCTTTTCAACTGATTTAAAAATAATCTTTAAAACTTTAGGGAAAATATTTTCATAAAGGAAATAATATATCGCTCCTACGGAGCTTTAAAATTTGTGCTTATTACATTGTTCTACAAATATTAAACTCCTAACGGAGTTAAAATAAGAATCCCGTAGGGATGCAATATTTGTAGAAAAAAGAATAATCGTTGGAATAAAAACCCCGTTAGGGGTGATATATTAACCGTGCATTATTTTATTCATGCTATTCAGGGAAATATTTTCATAAAGGAAATAATATATCGCTCCTACGGAGCTTTAAAATATGTGCTTATTGCATTGTTCT
>JAIPBB010000162.1 GCA_021739805.1 Saprospiraceae bacterium
ATTTAACATTGCTACACCAATTCCAAATGCAGTTAATTTTAAAAAAGCGTGAAACTGTAACTATATCTGAAACAGAGGTATCGCCAAACACCCACTCTACAAACAAGTACGCCCACGCTATTTCGTGAGTGCTATACTTATTATTCTGTAGAGTTTTACTATTGGCGATTTTCTGTCTCAGGAATAAAAGCTAACGCTTAATATTTTTTGTATTTAAAATTCTTTATGTCATAATTATTTGATAATGGTATTATTGTTTACAATGTTACAAAATATTTATTTAATTTTCAAAATAATTTTTCAAAATAATTTGGAATTAACACAGTATATTGATAGATTTTTGCAGTACAATCTTTATCCCTACCCTCTGTATATAGGATTTGAAGTAATACATCAGAACTCTTTTCATAGATATTTAAATAAAATTTAACCTGTTTCATTTTCTAAGTTTATAATATTTAAAATTCAACTATTTTTGTTATTAGCATAAAATATAGAAAATTATGTTTCGCATTTTAAAAACCATTGAAAAAATTCTGAATAAAAAGAAGAAAAGTGAATCGTGTGATTACCTGAGGGGATATAGTGATTGTTTCGAGCTTATGAAAATAGGACTTGAAAAATCAAATTACATAAACTTTAAAGTAGAAAATATAAAACTTAAGAGAATATTGTATCGATATCTTCACTTTGAATTTGAATTATCCCAATCTCAGCTTAAAAAAATAAAGGATTTATTGTATTTGCAAAACGAAGAATACAGAATAATCGACTCACTTTTCAACCAAATTCTTTCAAATCCCCAAAAAGATAGCAGTCAGCTTATTAATGATGAGTTTGAAATTAAATTACAAAACTTCAACTTAAAAGAAATTCTTTATAAACTTATAAATCATAAATTTAATCTTTCTAAGTATCAAGTAAAATTCATTAATGATATTGCTGAATCGTATTTAACACATAATGAAAAAATACAAAAAATTATAAGTTTTCTGACAAGCTTAGAAATTGAAAACCAGTGGCCCGATTACCATAATATTGTTTTAGAAAAAAAAGAGCTACTTAGTCAAATTGACAAACTGAATGAAATAGTAGATGAGAAAAATGACTTACAAGAAGATAATAAAGTTTTAAGACACCAAAATATAAAAATGAATAAATTGCAAGTAGAAAATTCAATTTTACACGAAATTATTAATTCGTTTCTTTGCTGCACAGTTTATAAATATGATAAATATGAAATATCAGAAATCTATTATAGAAATTTTCCTATGAATCAAAAGTTAAAACTAATTTCAAGATTCCTTGATAAACTAAAATTGAGTAATGTCAATGAGTTTTTTAAAGTGTCAGAAAATGAAAGACTTGAAATAGCCAAGATTATAAACAACAATAAAAGCAAAGATGACTGTATTCAGGAAGTCTGCAACTATATTAATTACATTATTGCCAGAGATGAACTTAAAGTTACTAGACGAATCAGGGAAAAAATTAAAAATCTGTAAAGAAAAAAATGCTTGTTTTATGGAATTTTATATTCTCTGCATCAGAGATTTATGTAATTAGTAACTTTTTTCATTACATAAAGTATAAATTTTTAATAAATAATAGTATATTTAAGGTCGATAATAAATTTTAATATTCTTGGCAAGAAAATTCAAATATCGTTTAATATTTCTTCTGCTTGGCTTTTTTATTCTTAACGGAATAGTTAATGCTCAGGGTGATTATAAAAATGAAGCAGAGTTAATAAAAAAGGCTGACCAGCTATTTAAAAAAGATGATTTTATTAATGCTTTCCGTCCATACTCACAACTTCTAAGCGTATATCCCAAAAATCCATTATATAATTTCCGCTTTGGGGTGTGTTTGATCTTCGCTGATAAAAGAGATAAAGAAAAACCAATAAAGTATTTGGAATTTGCAAAAGAAAATTTGGTTAAAGAACCTGATGTTTACTACTATCTCGCATACGCCTATCATTTAAATTATAGGTTTTCAGAAGCAATAAAATCCTATAATAAATATATTGAAGTTGGAAAAGCTGCAGATATTAGCAAGTTTGAAGTTGAAAGAAAGATTGAAATGTGTAATAATGGGATATCCCTTTTAAGCAACATTCGGGATCTTTATGTGCTGGAGAAAAAGCAGGTTAGAAAAAGTGATTTCTATCGGGCATATCGAACAGATGAATTCGGAGGAAATTTTCTTTCAAAACCTGAAGAGTTGAAAACCAAGTTAGATAAAAAGAAAGAAGATAATAACTTCGTGTTTTTCTCTAATCAAAATCAGGTAGTTTATTACGCCAGTTATGGTAAAAAAGGCGAAACGGGAAAAGATATTTACAGAGTTAGCAAGTTGCCTGGTGGAAAATGGACAGAACCACAAAGATTGAATGAAGTTATTAACTCACCCTATGACGAAGATTTTCCTTATATGTCACCTGATGGAAAAACTTTGTTCTTTTGTTCAAAAGGACATAATACTATGGGTGGTTATGATGTTTTTGTATCAACATTCAACCCCGCAAGTTTTATGTGGTCAATACCGGTAAACGTAAACTTTCCAATTAATACACCTTTCGATGATATTCTTTGTGTTTCAGATTCAGTTAAAGGTTTTGCTTACTTTGCTTCAGATAGGATAAGCCCGGAAGGTCAAATTACTGTTTATAAAGTTGGTATTGATACAAGAGCAAGAGAGTCTGAAAATCTTGCACTTGCATTTAAAGCTGAAGAAAGTGGTCAAAAGGATGATTATCTAAAGACCTTACAAATTATTAAAGATAAGGCAAACCTTGATGTAAATTCAACTCCTGAATTATATTCTGAAACTATTTCTGGAATTAGTAAAACAAAAGTTGATTCTACCAATAAAGAAATAACTGTTAATGAATCCGAAAACAGAAAATTAAATAAAGAACTTGAAAATACTGTGATTTCAAATGAGAAAATCATTGAAGATGCATTTAATCAACATAAAAAAGTTAAAGAGCAAATTGCCGATTTGAAAACTAAAAGAGATATTATTAATAAAATTGGAAATGAAAGACAAAATTCTGCAAAGGCAAAACTAAAAGAAGCTTCTGATTCGGAATACAATGCGAATGTGCTAAGAAGCCAGGCGAAACAAGATAATAAAGAAGCTGAGCTTGCTTATGAAATAGCAAAAGATATCTCTAAACAAATACAAGTAAAGGAAATTGAAGCTGAGAAGGTATTGGATATTGCGGCTGAAATTCAAAAATCAATTTCTGCTAATTCTCCTGATTCAACTATGGCAATGTATGATAGATTAGTTAATTTGGTCGCAACTGGAGATACTTTACCCGATTTAGCTGAAACAATTCTTAATCATCAGCAAAAAATTATTGATTATAAGAAAGAGAAATCCATTAAGCATTATAATGATGCAAAAGTGCTTGAAACTGATATTGCTAAATTGAAAGATGAACTAAAACAATACAAAGAAGAAGCTGAGAAAATTGAAGATGCCGAGCTAAAAGGAGAATATGTAACACTAATCGAAGATTATGAAAAGGAAATAGTTGATAAACAAAAAAATGTTGACACTAACTATGATTTATGGAAGAAAAATAGAAATGAAGCTGATAGCATTGTTGAGCAAACAAAATCAATAAATAGCATAATTGCTGATGTAAACCAGCTAACTCAAGAAGCTCAGCAAGCTAAAACCAAAGAACAAACCCAAACAGAAGTAGTCGCAGAAAATCAAAATACAGAGCAAACAACCGAACAAGAAACTCAACAAGCTGAAACCAAAGAACAAACCCAAACAGAAGTAGTTGCTGAAACTCAAAATGCGGAGCAAACTACCGAACAAGAAACTCAACAAGCTGAAACCAAAGAACAAACCCAAACTGAAGTAGTTGCTGAAACTCAAAATGCGGAGCAAACAACCGAACAAGAAATTCAACAAGCTGAAACCACAGAACAAACCCAAACTGAAGTAGTCGCTGAAAATCAAAATACAGAGCAAACAACCGAACAAGAAACTCAACAAGCTACAACCAAAGAACAAACCCAAAATGAAGTAATTGCTGAAAATCAAAATACAGAGCAAACAACCGAAAACGAAATTCAACAAGTTGAAACCAAAGAACAAACCCAAACTGAAGTAATTGCTGAAAATCAAAATGCGGAGCAAACAACCGAACAAGAAACTCAACAAGCTGAAACCAAAGAACAAACCCAAACAGAAGTAGTCGCAGAAAATCAAAATGCGGAGCAAACAACCGAACCAGAAACTCAACAAGCTGAAACCAAAGAACAAACCCAAACAGAAGTAGTCGCTGAAAATCAAAATACAGAGCAAACAACCGAACCAGAAATTCAACAAGCTGAAACCAAAGAACAAACCCAAACTGAAGTAGTCGCTGAAAACCAAAATACAGAGCAAACAACCGAAAAAGAAACTCAACAAGCTGAAACCAAAGAGAAAACCCAAACTGAGGTAATCGCAGAAAACCAAAATACAGAGCAAACAACCGAACAAGAAACTCAACAAGCTGAAACCAAAGAGCAAACCCAAACTGAAGTAATTGCTGAAAACCAGCAAAAGGAGAAGGAAGCTGAGAACGTTCTAATTGAAGAAGTAACAAAAACTCAGATAACTGCAGAAGCCAACCAATATATCAAAGCCGTTGAAGAGAAAATAAACGATTTAACAAATCAATCGAAAGCAGCCTTATTGATTGCTAATGAAAATAGCAAACAGGCAAAAGAAAAGCTAACTGAAGCTGACAAATTGATTGCTAAATCTGAGAAAACAAATAATGAATCGAAAAAAGAAGCATTAATAATTCAGGCAAGCAAGCTTGAAGAAGAAGGGCAGGATGCAGCTAAAGAAGCTATCGCTTATTTTAATGTTTTCAAACAACTTGAAAAAGAGATTGAAACCCGAACAGATGAAATTGGAACAGAGCGACAACAAGTTCAACAAATTGAAGAATTAGTTGAAGCCGATAATGTTGAAGCAGCAAATCAAAAATTAATCGAGTTTAACGAAGCTATTACAGAAAAATCATTTCTCAGACCTTCTTCTGAGATTATGAAAGATGAAAGACAGCATGATGTTGAAAGAAAACAAAATGAACTTGCTACTGCTGAGAATAATATATCAACTATCTTAATGGAGAAAGACAGTTTGATTGCTGTTGCTGAGAATATAAGAAATGAAGCAAATTTAACAAAGAGTGAATCTGAAAAATCCACATTATTAAAAAAGGCAGATGATGTTGATAATACAATAAATGAGAAAAACGAAGTCTTAAAAATTGCGAATGAAAATAAAAATGCTTTAAAGGTTGAAATAAATGCAATTCAAAGTGAAATAGCTATTACTTCAGGAGTTTTCGCTGAGTTGGAGAAACCAACAGTTATCCAACAAGCAACTGCACAAAAGATTGTTACAGGCAAAGAAATAACTGCTTTAGAAGAAAATATTAATGATTATAAAGCTGAAAATGTATTTGTCGAGCCTTTGCCAGAAGAAGAAATTGTCGCTACAATAACTGAAAAAACAAAAACTCAAGTTCAAAATGAACAAGAGTTGAAAACTGAAACCGAAGTAATAGTTGAAAATCAACAAGAAACTGAAATTGCAGAAGCTTCAAATATTGACACGAATCAAATAGCACAGACTGAAAATCAGCAAGAAACTGAAATTGCAGAAGCTTCAAATATTGACACGAATCAAATAGCACAGACTGAAAATCAGCAAGAAACTGAAATTTCAGAAGCTTCAAATATTGACACAAATCAAATAGCACAGATTGAAACCCCAAAACCTATAGATTCAAAAATTGTTTCAACAGAAACAAAAACTGCAGTTGTTAACGAGGCCACTTCTTATGTTAATGTTTATGATAATGTTACACATGAATTATCCCTTCTGTCAAAAAAAGCTATAGTAATTGCTTCAAATAAGTCAGAATTATCAAATGCCAAACTCGAAGAAGCTAAAAATTTAACAATTGGTAAAAATAATGTTCCTGAAAGTGAAATAGCTACGATTAATCAAAGAATCGAAGACTTAAATGAAGAATCTGTAGCTCTTGCCAGAGAAGCTGTTACGGCATATAATATTTCAAAACAATTGGAAGCAAAAGAAGCTGAAGTCAAAACAGAGAAAGTTGTAGCATTTGAAAAACTTGAAGAAATCAAAAGATTGTTAGGTGAAAATAAACTTGATGAAGCAAACATTATATCAAATGAATTAAAGAATACTTCAGAAATTGCAAATTCAGGTGTAAATGTTAGAGCAATAGTTGAAGTTGAAAGCATTCAGGAGGCAAATAATAAGCAAGCAGAAGCGGATAATGTTTTTGCTATTGCTGAAAATTTAGATAATGAAGCATTTAATCTTGAAGTTAAAGCCAAAAAAATAAGAGAAGAAGCCGAAACTATCAGAAGAGTATCGAAGAGAAAGAAGTTGATTGCAGAAGCTGAGCAAAATGAATCAGAAGCATTAAACAAACGTCAAATCGCAATGAGTGAGCGAAACAAAGGTTCTCTATTGCAGATTGAAGCAAGTGCTTTAAGGACTCAAATTGATTATACAACACAATATATTAGTCAGTCAGAAAGTGCTTCTGAAACTGACTTAAAGGAGAATGCAACTGACGTTTCTAATATTGATATAGCCAAACTCGAAAGCCAAATAAGTGAACTTGAATCAAAGAATGTTTATGCTGATACATATAAGACTCAGGCTAGTGAAATTGCCCAAAAGCAAGAAGAAGAAATTGCACAGACTAAGGTAAATCAACAAAACCAAACTGATATAGAAAAAACTGCCCGGGAATCGCAAAAAGAAATAGTTGCTGAAAACCAAAAAGAAGTTCAGCAAGCAACCGAATCATCAAAAACGGAAAAAGAAGTAATACAAATCTCAGCTATTGATAAAGCAAATATTAAAGCTCAGTATTATACAAAATCAGCCAATCTTGCTAATGCAGAAATTCAAATACTTGAAAGTCGCATGGCAAATCTCAATGATGAAAACCTTAAAAATGAATACCTAAGTAAAATTGAAGACTTAAGAAATGTTGGCGATTCACTTGAAAATCTGGCTTCTGAATCTAGGGCAGAAGTTAATTTATTGAGAATTACACAAAATGTTACATTAACATCTTCTGACGAACTAGTTAATCCAGATACTTATGCAAAGAGCCTTATAAGCGAAGCTGTAGTGAAAAATAATGAAGCTCAAACACTAAGACAAAGTGCTGAAACTTCAGAAAACAGAAACGAAAGAAATGAGTTGATAGCTTCTGCCGAAAAACTTGAAGAGGAAGCAAAGCAAAATGAAATTGGTGCTAAAGAGATAGAAGGAATTTCAAATCAAAACAAATTTCTAAGTAATAAAGTCAAGATTGAACAACAGAAAATCGAAGACCCAAATAACTATAAAATAACTCTTGCTAAAACAGAAGAACAAGAAGCTGATTATTATTATGAAAAAGCTATAGAATATAGAAAATCAGCAAAAGCTAATATTGCAGTTACCTCTAAAAAATCATTATTGGATGAAGCAAATTCCTTTGAAAGGATAGCATTAAGTAAACAACAGAAAGCATTGGAAATCTATATGAAAGAAAATCCAAATGCAATTGTTGATGAAAATTTTATTGCCCAAAATACATTAACAAAAGAAACTGTTAAACCAATTGTTACGCAAGAAATTGCACTAAATGAAAATAAAAATAAAGAACAGCTTCAAACTACTAAAGTTGAAAATGTAACATCAGAAAATAACGAACAAATAGATAAGCAAACTGAGCTTGTAGTAAATGAGGAACAAGAAACTCAGCAAACTGAAATTGAACAGCAAGCTCAAACCAAAATAGTTGCTGAAACCAATGAACCTGAACAAGAAACTCAAACAGAAGTAATTACTGAAACCAATGAAGTTGAGCAGCAAGAAACACAAGAAGAAATTACAGAAGTTCCTGCAAAACCGATTAATCCTATTGGAGTTTATTTGGCTCAAGCCGGACAAGCTGAAGAAAGAATCAGTGCTTATAGCGACAGTAACCCAATCCCAAATAATGTCGAATTACCTAGTGGCTTAGTTTATAAAGTTCAAATTGCAGCCTTTAGAAAAGAAGTTTCTCATGATGTTTTTAAAGGCCTTGCACCAATATCATCTGAAAAGGCTCCTAATTCTGATTTTATTCGATATATGGCCGGAATTTTTGCTGATTACAATCCTGCAATTAGTGCACGTGACGAAATCAGGCAAAATGGCTATAGAGACGCTTTTGTTGTAGCTTATTTTAATGGAGTTAGAATAACAATTGCTAGAGCCAGGCAATTAATTCAAAGTGGTGAAGCTTTTACTTCTGCCGAACTTACAACCGCAATAAATACCATATCAACCGCTAATTCATTGGCTGAAGTAGCTGGAACAACAGGGCAATTAGCTGAAAACATTCCGGTTGAAACTAAAGTTGTTGGTGATTTATTTTATTCAGTTCAGGTTGGGGTTTATAATACTCCTAGAACATCACAGCAATTATTTGGAATTGAAAACCTGTTTAACGATAGGTTGAATAATGGATATTATCGTTACTTCTCAGGAAAATATAATACTCATAATGAAGCTGTACCTGTAAGGGATAATATTAGGCTGCGTGGTGTTAGAGATGCTTTTATTGTTTCGTTTTTTAATAATAATAAAATTAGTTTGGCTGAAGCAAGTAGAATTCAAGGAGGTGGTCAGCCAAGAAATAGAACATTAGAATTGCAAACACAAGAAATTGCAAGTGCAGTTGAAGAAACTCAACCGCAGCAAGAACAACAATCTCAAGTTGAAGAACAAGAAGAGTCGAATCTGCCCATAAACTTCAGAATTCAAATTGGAGCATATAAAAACGAAATTTCAGCTCAACAGCTTAATCTGTTTGAAAGAATCACTAATGTTGAAATTCAATATTATAAAAGCACTTCAGGTCTTATAATATATACCGTTGGGAATTTTGATAAATATGCTGATGCTTTGAACTTTAAAAATAATATAGTGGCAGCAGGCATAGCCGGAGCATTTATTACTGCATTTAATGGAAACAATAGAATTGATTTGCAAAGAGCAATAGAATTGCAATAATGCTAAGGCTAAGGATTCTGATAATTGTTTCAGGTTTCAGGTTTCAAGTTTCGGGTTACAAGTCAATCCTTTATCCTTTTGTCTTTTGCCTTTCGACCGAAGGGAGTCCGTATGGATTACTTATGCCTACTGAATACCGATTACCAATCATTGCCTTCGCCTTCCATAAAACAATCTTCACAATAAATTTCTGTTTCTAATTTTCTAAATTCCAGAATGTTAATATTTTGTTGAAATGTTTTTTCCATTTTTATTTCGTTATATCACTTTTCTGTTATAAATTTGTTTTTATATTAATATAAATTGTGCTATGCTTGAAAGTAATCCTTTCATTTCCAATCAAAATGCTGAATTACTAGCTGACATCAAAGATGTAATCCTTTTTAACGATGACTTTAATACATTTGATTTCGTTATTGAATCGCTGGTTGAAGTTTGCGGACATAATCCAGAACAAGCTGAACAATGTGCTTTAATAGTTCATTTCAATGGCAAGTGTGCTATTAAATCCGGAAGTTATTCTGATATGAAACCAATTTACAGAGAATTACTAAACAGGCAACTTACTGTTGAGATTAGTTAACTGACTATAATAGCCATTACTGTTTTTCTTTTTAATGCCTAAATTTTATTTTAATATACTGGAATAGTTTCTAAATGCACTCTATGTTATTATCATTTCAAAAAAGATATTAGTATTTTCCGAATATTCTATATTTTAAAAGCATTTTACTAATTTTAAGAAACTTAAAGAATAATGAATATAAAAAATAAATTAAAAATTATTTTTATTATTCGATAGTTTTATTTATTTTTATACAAAATTTAATAATTTACAAGATTATTAGATTAACTTCAAAAAAGGTGTTTTTTCTCATGCAAAGCAAGATTTATAATATGCAAAAAATCAGTTAAATCAGATAATCATGAAAAAAACAATTTTTATACTATTTGTACTTGCAACAGCATATTCAATAAAAGCCCAGAATCCTATTTTTCAATGGGTAAAAAGCAATGTAGATTATCCAAGTTATAACGGGGAATCAACAGCAGGATCATTCTCAAAAGATGCTTCAGGCAATATCTATATACTTGGCAGTTTTAAGGGCATTGTTGATTTTAATCCCAGCCCCTCTGCTGCCCATTGGGTAAGTTCGGTAAACTACATGACAACATATTATATACAAAAACTTGATATAAATGGCAACTTTGTTTGGGTAAAAACTATTTATTTTGAAAATGGGAGCTTAAGATATTTAGAAATTGATGATATCGGCAATCTGGTAATAATGGGCAGTTTCAAAGACTCAGTTGATATTGACTCTGACACTACAGTTTATAAGCTTTTTTCTAAAGGTGGGTATGATATATTTATTTTAAAGCTATCATCTGCCGGTAATTTTATTTGGGCAAAATCTTTTGGAGGTATTGAAGATGATGCTGTTCGTGATATGTGTATTGATAATCAAGGCAATGTTTATTCTCATGGCTCTTATAAGGATACGGTTGATTTTGACCCTGGACCGGGAAGCTGTATTTATGGAGCAGGTTATACTATGTATAATGACCCTCTTTGTAATGCCTTTATTCAGAAATTAGATAAAAACGGGAACTTTGTATGGGGCAAAGCCTTTTTAAATGGTGAGACTTTGGGATATTCCGATGGCAAATCAATTGATTTAGACCAAAATGGGAATGTATATTGTACAGGAACTTTTTCAAGTAATGCAGGTATAATCGATTTTGATCCCGGAGCAGGAGTGTTTAATGGTCCATCAAATGCTGCGAATATGTATGTTGAAAAGCTGGACAGTGCTGGAAATTTCATCTGGGTAAAGTTTCCTACTCAAGTAATTAGTTGGGGATTAGCAACTCCAAATTCTATAAAAACGGACATTTACAATAATGTTTATACAACTGGTACTTTTAAAGGTCATGTGGATTTTGACCCCGGAACTGACACTATTCTTCTTGATGGATATTTATCAGGTGATAGGTGGGCATTTATCAAAAAACTGGACGAGAACGGGAATTTACTCTGGGCTAAATCTTATGGAAGAGCAAATAAGTTAGACCCTTTGTCCATTACCACAGATACCTTTGGTAATGTTTACTCTACCGGAGTTTTTAGGGATTATGCGGATTTAGATCCCGGATTGGATACACTAATGTTTTATACACAATCACTTTATACTGCTTACGGTGCATATCTTCAAAAACTAAATCAAAATGGTGACCTATTGTGGGCAGGGGTTTTGCGAGGTAATCTAGGAGAATCTATGGGGCATTGCATAAAAGTAGATAATGCAGCAAATGTTTTTCTATCAGGTGATTATGGGGGTACTGTGGATTTCAGTCCCGGATCGGGTGTCTATAACCAAACAACTCCAAACTCAAGGGATAATTCATATATCCTAAAACTAAGCCAGTGCAAGGTGTATGCTACTGATTATGTAACAGCCTGCGATAGCCTAACATGGATGGATGGTGTAACTTATTATCAATCCAATCAATCGGCTAATTTTACGCTACCAAGTTCAACAGGCTGTGATTCCATTATCTGCCTTTCGCTTACTTTTCCTGTTATAGATACAACTATTAGTTTAAGCAATAACGGAGCAAGCTTTGTTGCAGGTC
>JAIPBB010000163.1 GCA_021739805.1 Saprospiraceae bacterium
TTTAAAAAAAGATACTTTTTATATGTGATAATTAAAATTAATATTGTAATTTTGATATGATTTAAGAAAATCGTTTAATGGGTTCTGTGATTTTTTTAAATCTAAAGAGAAAAAATGAATTTTTAGAACCCACCTTAAATAAAAGTGAAAAGTCTTCCTTTTTAAGTAGAAAACCGTTTTTGGCAAAAAGAATATTTTCAACAACATTCCTCTCTGTGGCTTTCAATTCAAACGATATTTTACTTTTTGCAATATCATAAAATGAGATATTTAAATTATCATTATTGTGATAAATTAGGAATTGACCATTTGGGGATATTGGAACACAATTGTCAACCCATGGGTCAAAATTTGGAAGATTATTTAGTTTAACCTTATAACTATATTTTCTGTAATTATTATTAATCTTTATTTTTTTCTTTGTTGATGATATTTTAATTTCATTGTTAAAATATTGTGGTTCAACCAACAGAGGATCGAAGTACTTTTTACTTAATTTCTTTCCCTGATAATTGTATTGATAATATATTAATCTGGAATCTTCATACCTCCCAATATTCAGATTTTTATTATCTGATGAGAAAAAAGCATCAAAAAACTTTAAGCCTTTATGAGATATATTAAATAAATCAACAAGATTCCCGTTTGAAACATCGGAAATCCTTACTATCGAATTAACCCCCAATTCATTTTGAATACTTGCAATGTATTTATCGTCAGGGGAAAAATTCAGCCTATTGTTGAAGCCATTAAATTCTTGAAGAATTTCACCTGACCAAAAATCAATGATAATAATACTTGAATTTGTTGAGAATGCTATTTTATCTCCAGTACTATTAACTGAAATTCTGTTTATTGGTTCCTGATAACTTTCTAAATAGCCACTATTGAATTTTTTAAAGTCAAATTCATTTATTATTAATCCATTAATGATATTGTAAACAATAACGCCTAAAGCTCCATCATAATCTGAGCATAAGAAAACAATGTATTTGTCTTTAGAAGTGAAAAAATAGGAAATAATTTTGGAATATTTTGATGTCTTTTCTATTCCAATTATATCGAATTCTTTTTTCTGTAAAACATTCCAGATGAAAAGTTTATTTGGGTAATCATGGCAACCATGAGCAAGGTATTTTCCGGTTTGACTTAATTTAGGATCAGCTATTAATATATCTCCAAAAGATGGAACATATAGTTGAGGTTTAGCTTTTGAAGAATAAAACCTACCATTTTTGTCAATAAACTCTGATAATTCACCTTTTACAATTTTGGCGATTCCATTTTTAAAAGGAGAGATGTAATCATATTCGGGTTTGAATATTATTTTTCCTTCTGAATCAGCCAAACCATATAGTCCTTCTTTTATTATCTGGTAACATTCTTCATTGGGAGGAGATATATATTCATAAATTGGATCTAAAATATATTTCCCAGTTTTATCTATCAGCCCAATTTTTCTGTCGATGACAATTCTTGCTCTGTCTTTATTAAAACAATATGCTTTATCATACTGAAATGGAATCACAGTATTGCCTTCAGTGTCAATAAATCCATACTTATCAGCATTTGGCACAGCAGCTAATCCTTCTGAAAATTCATAATTTTCTTTGTAATTGATATTTTTAGGAATTACTGGATTTCCAAAATAATCATAAAATCTATAAATAGAATTATGTTTAAAAGCTATTATACTATCTTCAAAGTAATTTATATGTTCATATTTATCAGCAGAACCAATTTCTTGTCCGTACTTATTAATTATCGTTACTGATTGATCTCTTCCAACAAAATACATATTGAGCTTAGATAATTTTTCAAATACTTCATATGTTTTATTATCAAATCCATACTGAGAATTTATTGACTCACAGTGATCAAAATATGAGTATAAATTTGCATTTAACACCTTCCCTGTTTTGTCAACTAATGATATTAATGAATTCTTTACTATAATAAAAAACCATCCACTAAAACCTTTATCAAAACATGTTTCTATATGCGTTTGTATTGGGTCATATTCAAAATGGAGACATGATAATCCTTCATCATTAATATATTTCCATTTTAAGCCATCTTCAGATACTAAAGCATACCCATGTGAAAAATTATAAGCCACTTTATACTTTGCAGTAATAAGTATTTGCCCTTCTTCATTTTTGAAGCCATATTTACCATCCTCATCTTTATATGGATTAATTTCTTGAGAAAATAAATTACATATAATTACTGATAAAAGAATTGTTAATATTGTTTTTAAATTCATAAGCTTTTCATTTTATACTTCATTACATTACTCTTTAATGTCTATAAAAAATCTTACCAAACCCTAAAATCAAATTCTAAATTTTCTTGTCTTGCTGTAGGTTTTTGTTCTCCTTCTGTAATTGTCTGAACTTCTTTGGCAACGTATTTTTGCAACTCACCAACAGTGATTTCTTTGTTTTTATTTTCATCAGCGGCTTTATTTTTTATTCCATTTATCACTGAATAAGTAAAAACTCCATTATTCCATTCTGGTGATTCAAGTGCATAACCACTTCCGGCTGCTGCTGAAATCACAACCGCACCTGAGCCACGATTTAAGTTGGTGAATAGTTCCTGCATTAATTCAAATGAGTTGTTTAATGATGCTTTGTTTTTTTCATTTGAGCTGCTTCTGTATGTATATGTTTTTAAACCACTTTTTGTACCATCAGCCAGAACAACATCAGAGTTTTTCACCTCTATAATATCATCTTTATCAACTTCACCCGAATGACAAGCATCCATCAATAAAAGCTTTTTTCGAGCAGGAATACTGTCGAGCAAGCTTTCAAGTGAATTGTATGTTATTCCCATATATTGTGGATAATCGAAATCAATATCGTAAGTAGCAAAATAGAAATCAAAATTCTCATCAAGCAAACCATGACCCGAAACAAAAACAATTACCTGGTCATCGATTTTCGATTGCAGAAGCTTTTGTTTTAGTTTTAGAATATTTGTCTTAGTAGCGTCTTTGTCAAAAAGTGTATCAACATGAATTTTAGAGTAAAGCTCTTTTTGTGATAAATAAGTATTCGTAATATCTCTTCCATCTTTCACAGCATATTGAAGATTCATTCTGTTGTCCAAATAATTTGAAACGCTGATTGCAATAATATAAAGTTCAGGTTTCTTTAATTTCTCCTTGGGTTCATATTGTATTTCAACTGTTTCTTTATATGACTCAACCCCTTTTACGTTATGGCATGAAACCTGAATTTTATTATTTCCTTTCGATAGGTTTAATACAAGTTTTTTATTTATCGCAGTTAAATCGCTGTTTTTAACTGAAATTCCTTTAACACCATAAACGGGAACATTATTTATCCAAACATTTATCCTGTCAAGATTGTATTTGGTATCGTTAAAATTCAGGTCTAATTCAATTTCTTTTTCATTTGTTATAATTGGCAGATATTCGAAGTTTTTGATTTTGCTTTCCGGCATATGAAAATCACTTCCCAAATCTTCTTCTTTGAATCCCATTTTATTTAAACGCTTTAAATATGCTTTATAATAGGCAGTAATAAGAGTTGTATCAGCATAACCCAAACGGGAAAGAACAATATCGGGTCGATTATATTTAAGATCGAATTGCTCAAACGAATATCTCTTATTATTTTTTGAAAACGCTAAAATATTTCTTGCTCCTTTTGTGCTATAATAATAATTGTCAGGTGTTATAAATATTGGAACTTTATCTTCAGAAACAATTAAGCTTACTTTCCTTTCTTCAGGATTTTTCTTATTTCCATTCCAGAATAATATCTCCTTTTTCAAAAACTTAATATTATACATTTTAATGTCTTTTGACGCATCTTTATATGTAACCTTATGCTTGTATGCAGATATTATTTCATAATTCAGTGAATACTCATCGTTGTTATATCCGTTATCTGTAAAAAAAGTGGGGTGAACAGTGACAGGAGTTAGTAATCTAACTCTTATCTTATCAAATTCATCATCGTATTCATAATAAATTCCTAAATAATCATACCAGCTATCATAAATCGTGTAATTTTCGAAATAATCACCATATTCCTTTTCCGATATTTCATTTTTAACAATTGAGTCCTGAACATAATGTGATAAGGAATAACGTGTGCTCCATTTACTTTCTTGAAATTCTCCAAACTTTCCTGTTTTAAGATTTATATAACTTGATGATGTTACTTTCTTATTTTCAGGATTTCCATAAGTCATTATTAAGTAGTTATAAGCTTGATAAACTTCAATAAACGAATTCATAAGCGATTTTTTCGAACTATAGACTATTTCATTTTTTGAAAAATTATACCAATAAACATGATCGTACTTATTTTTTTTGTTCAGTCTTGGTAGAACGATAATACTATTATTCATTAATAGAAATCCTTCACTTTGCGCTTCCGGAAGTTTTTCAGAAGTCCAGATTAATTCTTGTGTTAGAGTTGAATAAACATAAATGTGATTTTTTTCATAAATAGCAATTTGCTTTCTATCAGGAGAAATTGAAAGCTTTAAAAAGCTACTATAATTAAAATCATCTCTTATAGCATCTAAAATCTTAGAAATTGTAATCTCAATGGAAATACTCTGTTCATCCAAATTTGATATTATAGCTTTATTAGTTTCATCATGATAAGTAATAATGTTTTTTCTATCCTTTATAGGGTTATTATTTATCAGTGTAGTGTCTAATTCATAGTATTTATAAATTTCGTGAATATATTCCTCATGTTCACTTAATTCTAATTCCAAGTCTAGTGAAATCTCTTCGATTACTTGATTTTTTTCCAGAGCACCGGATTTTAGCAATTTATGTGTATTTACATCAAAAACACAATAAACTACCTTGTCAGTTTTCCTATAAACAATTGCATAATTTTCATCTATATAGGCTCCATTAGGCTTCATAAAATAAGGATGTGGGATAATTAGTTTAATCTCGTCACTAGATTTTTGAGACATGCCTGATAAGGCAAAAAGCATTATGCAAAATATTAATAATAATTTCTTCATTTTTCTTTAATTATAAATTCTAACATATGAAGACTGGTAAAAAATTACCCATAATAGTCCAATTTGAAAACTCATTGATGTGTTTTTATAGTTTAAGTTTTCAATTAAATAATTTTCGTCTGACTTCCATCCAGGCTTGGATAAATCCCAATTATACTTCACTATTCCACCAACAACAAGTCTTTTAAACAAAACTACTTTTGGGTTTAGTCTCAAGGATACTAAGAAAAATGGATTTCTCAATTTCGTATTATTTTCCTTCAAATAAAAACTACCAACACTATAAGAAAGTGAGATAGGACAATCTACTTTTTCTGACATATATAATAGATTAAGTCCACGATAAATTCCTTGTTCAAAAAGAAATCCATTTAAAGTATATTTCAATGTGTCATATGGTGATACTGTTGTTGGTAAATAATACTTAAATTCCATATAATTGTCTTCAAGGTAATTAAATTTCCTACAAGCTTCAAAACTTACACTATAGAGATTTTGCCCAAAATCTAAACTGTAATTATCTGAAAAATAATTTGAGAAATTATTCTTTTTAAGCATATCAAATCCGTAATAAACGCCGTAAGAACCGAATTTGGAACTAAATCGTCTTATATATGTTGCAGAATCTAATTTCAATAGATTGTCATTTTGATAGTCAGGAAAATATCCATAAACTGAATCTAAATTATGGTTTTCAGTAAATGGAGATTCTAGCTTTCCTTTTTTGTTAATTATTCCCCATAAACCAAGTTTATTCACAAGAGCCTCATCATAATCAAACTCACCTGCATAGCTGTATTGAATTGGAATAACTAAATCACCCTTTTCGTTAACATAGCCCCATCTTCCATCTTTTTTTACAGCAGCCATATTTGATGAAAAGACACCAATAGAATCATAAATACAGGGTATTAATTCCTTTCCATTAAAATCAGCTACACCATATTTGCCTTTTACCGGATTGTTGTATTTGCCTACAACACCTTTAAAAATTAATATTCTTTCATAATCAAAATAATTAGGATCAAGATAATCATATTCAAATGGAATTTTCACTATTCCATTAACATCAATAATGCCCCAACTACTATCCAAATTAACTATTGCTAATCCTTCGTCAAAAGCATTCACATAATCATAAATCAATGGAATAACTTCTACGCCAACAGTATCAATAAAACCATACTTATCGCCCAGCATAACAACTGCTAAACCATCATAAAACAAATTTGACGCATAATCATAAATCGGTTTAACTACAATTTCGCCACTATTATTTTTATACCCGAACTTGCCATTATTATCTTTATAAGAATTTAATTGCTGAGAGTAACCGTAAGCTACTGATATTAGAAAGACTACTGTGATAATTACTTTTATTTTCATATTATTAATCCTTTATTTTGTGAAATAAAGATTCTACCAAACCCTAAAATCAAATTCCAAATTTTCTTGTCTTGCTGTAGGTTTTTGCTCTCCTTCTGTAATTTTCTGAACTTCTTTGGCAACGTATTTTTGCAACTCACCAACAGTGATTTCTTTGTTTTTATTTTCATCAGCGGCTTTGTTTTTTATTCCGTTTATAACCGAATATGTGAAAACTCCATTATTCCATTCGGGTGATTCAAGTGCATAACCACTACCGGCTGCTGCTGAGATTACAACTGCGCCAGAGCCACGATTTAGGTTGGTGAAAAGTTCCTGCATTAATTCAAATGAATTGTTTAGTGCTGCTTTGTTTTTTTCATTTGAGCTGCTTCTGTATGTATATGTTTTTAAACCACTTTTTGTACCATCAGCCAGAACAACATCAGAGTTTTTCACCTCTATGATATCATCCTTATCAACTTCTCCCGAATGGCAGGCATCCATCAATAAAAGCTTTTTTCGTGCAGGAATACTGTCAAGTAAACTCTCAAGTGAATTGTAGGTTATTCCCATATATTGAGGATAGTCAAAATCAATATCATAAGTAGCAAAATAGAAATCAAAATTCTCATCAAGCAAACCATGTCCCGAAACAAAAACTATTACCTGGTCATCGATTTTCGATAGCAGAAGCTTTTGTTTGAGTTTTAGAATATTTGCTTTTGTAGCATTTTTATCGAAAAGAGTATCGACATGAATCTTTGAATAAAGTTCCTTTTGTGAAAGGTAAGTATTCGTAATATCTCTTCCATCTTTAACAGCATATCTGAGACTCATTCTTTCGTCAAGATAGTTTGAAACACTAATAGCAATTATGTATAGTTCAGGTTTTTCGACTTTCTCTTTAGGTGCATAATTAATCTCAACAGTTTCCTTAAATGATTCAACTCCTTTTTCATTATGACATGAAAACTGAATTTTATTTTTACCTTGAGACAGTTTAAGTTCTATTAGGCTCTTAAAATCTTTAACATCTTGATTTTTAATTGAATTTCCTTTTACTCCATAAATAGGTATATCATTAATCCACAGGTTAAACCTATCTAAAGAATAAAGACTGTCATTGGCATATAATGAAAGCTTAATCTTATCGCTTGATGAAGATATTGGAATTTCATGTTTATTTGATATTTTCACATAAGGAATATTGAAATCATTTCCTATCATAGTGCTATCAAATCCTAATCGGCTAATTCTTTTTTGATAGGCTTTATAATAAACTGACAATTCATTTTTTTGAATATAATCTAAATGGGACATTACTTTGTCTGGGCGATTAAATTTTAAATCAAATTGGTCAAATGAATAAATCTTATTATCATATAGAAATCCAATATAATTCATTGCCCCTTTTGTAGAAAAATAATAGTTATCAGGCGACACACAAATAAAATCGTTCTCTTCAAAAGCTGCTAAACTAATAAGCTGATTTCCTGATTCTAAACCCCAAAATTTGATTAATCCATCATAGGAAGATGTGGCAATATAATTATGGGCTGAATTAAACTTTATATCAGAAATCTCAGTTTGGTGATTTGTTTTAATCTTAAAAACAGAGCTTAGAGTGCTGATATTGTATAATATTAAATCTTGTTGTGAATTTGTAAATGACAACAATTTACTATCCGGAGAAAAGTCTAAAGGAAAAGAGCCATCCAGGGAGTCAATTAATAAAAATGATTCACTTTTATACAAATAAATTTTGTTTGCATCAGCTAAGCAAAAATAACTTTCATCAGAGCTAAATGCAGCCTTTTGAATATCTTTATTGATATTCTTTGAGTTTATCAATTTCCCTGATGAAACATCCCATAATTCACATAATATTCCTTCAGTTGTGTTTTTTAGCGTTAAAAGTGTTTTTGCGTTTGTACTTAGTGTTTCATAATAAATATCTCCCATTATTTTAAATGAATTATTCAAATCAAATTTTCGCAACATTTGATTTGGTTTTAATTTAGATGGGATTAAATAAGATTTTACTACAGTTGAATACACTATTTCTCTATCTTTAATTTTCTTATGATTTAGCAATGAATATTTCTGAGAATGAGTTGCTCTGTAGTTAAATGAGATAATCCTATTTGTGTCAACAAACAAGTAGCTTTTGTAGTCAGATGATTTCAAATTACTCAGTTTACTAATAATACCTCCCGCATTGATTTCCCAGAAAACAATCTTTTCCTTTTCTTGAACATAGTAATCGTTGTATTTGTCCAGCTTATTCTGATAAACTTTAATAAGTATTTTCTTTGAATTAACATATCTACAAGTATTTTTTGTTATGAGTTCATTTCTGAAGGAGGCATTATTTATTTTATTAACCGGATATTTACCAAATGAAATTTCACCCCTATTCGCAAGATTCCACATTTTGAAACTCCCGTCATTATATGCAATAAACATTTCGTTACCATTTCTTGAAAAAGAAATTGAATTAACACTTTTTGCACCACCAACAATGGTTTTGACTATTTGTCTTTCTTCAAGACTCCAAATGATAATTTTACGGTCTTTACCAGCACTAGCTAGATATTTTCCGTCAGAACTTATAGCAAGTGCTTTTACTTCTCCCTGATGAGCTTTTAAAGTTTCGATTTTACGACCCGAATTTCGACTATAAACATATATTAGCTTGTCTTTGTTTGAAGAAACAAAATAATCACTGTTTAAAGCAATTGCATAAAATGAGTTCCAGCTATAATTGGCTTTGATATTATACCTTTCCTTTATTGATTTATTAACTCGAAATCTTTTTAAAACACCTTTGTCGCCTGCAAAATAAATTCTGTTAGCAGTATCAGTAAAAACAATATCATTAGACTTTATTCGGATTTTATTTATAATTTTATTCAAACTTAAATCATAAATTAAGTTTTTTGACTCCTTTTCTCCTCCAAATGCAAGGTATTTATTGTCAGGACTATAAGCTATTGCATTAAAATAGTTTTTTGCCTGAAATTGTAATTTTTTAATTGTATCTGTTTCCAGGTTGATTAAATACACATAATTTGAACCACATGCCAGTTCAGTTCCATCAGGTTTAAAACTCACGGATTTCACATCTGAATTAAAGAAATCGTATGTTTTCAATAGTTTTCCTGATGGATATTCCCAAATCTTAACAGTATTGTCATCGCTTGCACTGGCAATAATATTTTTAGTTGGATGTATGGAAATTCTATTCACAATATCTTTATGTCCATTTAATATCTTCATTTGCTTTGATGAAAACATATCCCATAAAATAATTTTATTGTCTGCCCCACATGATGCTAATATTTTGTCATCAGGACTAAATTCCAAATCAAGAATAGTGGAAGAGTGACCAGTCTGAATACTAAGTTCTTGAGCATTTATTTTAAAGGTCGTCAATAATAAAAGAAAAGTAAAAGATATAATGTGCTTCGTCATTACAAAATATATTAAATTTATTCACTAATATGCCCTTATTCAATTAGAACATACATATAATCAAGACTTAAAATACTGAAAGTTACAGAGTTTGCAGCTGTGTCAATTGAATAGTTCGTTACTTCTTCCCAATTTGCCAGGTTGTATCCTCCAGTTCCATATGGACTATTTGAATTCCATTTCCCATTAATTAAATAAGTTAAATCCGGCTCATAATAACCTATTGGATAACCATCATTACTATAACAGGCTGAAATATTATAATTTGTTCCCCATTCATTATCTCTTGGTATTTTTATTCGATAAAGTTTTGTGTTAGGATAAATATCATAAGTGTAATCATAATATGAAACAGTAACAGATTTATTGAAATCTAACACATTATGAGTGGTAGCACAATAACTAGAATCTAAATAGTAAGGTTCGTAAAAACTATCATGCTCGAAAACAGGTGTTAAATATATAAAATTACTTAATGGAAATTTACCTAGCTCATTTTGCAAATCAAGATTTAAAACTTGATCATTAAACTGATAAAAATTAAAAATTATGGTGCAATCTAGAGCACCTTCAGGAATATCAAGAACAAGAAGTGTATCGGAAAGGAAATCATCGCTATAATTATTTAAAAAAATAATTGTCTTTCCTTCAGGACCTGCTACCCTTATATTTTCATCTGATATATATGAAAACATATAGTCTCTTTTGTGACATCCAAAAACTAATATTAGGATAGAGCTGAAAATTACTATTTTATATAGGTTGAGCTTTCTCATAGCTATTTGTTTTTAAGTTTGTTTTTATTGATATTAATAGAATACAAATTAACTTTTAAAGAAAAATTATATATGTCAAAATAATAATAATTTGAAGCTTCTCCATTTTCTTTATAATCGTTTATATCAATTCTTGCTTGTGAATTCTGCACAAAGAAATCTAAAGCAAAGCCTCGATATTTTACACCTAATCCATAATTCCAAAAAAGAGTAAATCGTCTGTATGTATCTAATTTTGAATAAATCTCATAATTCCTTTCGAATCTATACCCACTGTAGTCTGCGATATTAAAACCATTTAAATAAAATGATGAACCTCCTCCAAAAATATAAGGCTGAATTGCTTTTGTTTTAAAAAATGATACTCCTGTTGTAAATGAATTTCCTAAAAACCACCAACTTACTTTTAATTCATTATAACCTTGACCGGAAAAATCATCTCTGAATGTGTCGTAATAATCAGAAATATCAACAGAATTCCTGTATTCTACGGAATTTGTAAACCATAAGCCAAACATATCAATTTGAAAAAAAACATGATTTCCAAAATCATATTTCAAATAAATATCAGGATATAGAGTGTATTTTGCATCATTGCCATCAGCCCAGCTATAGCTTTCTGATAGGATGGATTCATTTTTTTCATTAGCAATATGATATTGAAATCCAATACCTTTATAATCTCCCATACTCATAGAAGTGTATGAAAACAATGGTCTTATCCCAAAGTGCAATACTTGATCTTTATTAATTTTTTTATAATAATCTTTGAAAAAAGATTTTTTATTCTGGCTATAAGAATTAGTAACTCCTATGCCAATTAATAAAAGCAATAGTATTTTTTTCTTCATCTCGTTATTAATAAATTAAAACTCATTATGCTTAAAACAGTTTCTTGAATATAGTCACTTATAAACTCAGTTTCTATATGCTGAGAATTAACACTAGGGTCAGAAAATGTTTTTAATTACTTTATTTAACTTTCGCAAGCTCTACTTACCCAGCTTGCCGTAGGGTTGTATAATTGAACAATTTTTCAAGTCTCTCATTTTCAGTGATTAATTTTTCCATTAACAATTCAGTATCAATTTCCAGTAAATC
>JAIPBB010000164.1 GCA_021739805.1 Saprospiraceae bacterium
AAGGATGAATCTATTCCTATTAAATCAAAATATTCAACAAATTCTTTAGGTAGGATATGCTTGAGTATTTCTTCTTGGTTCATAGTTCAAATATAATATATTAAATCTATACTCCCCCTATTTTTTCCATTGAGCCCTTTTCATCCGCTGGATATCCTATGAATTATTCTGTTTGGGTAGATTTTGATGATAACGGAACTTTTAATTCATCTGAACAAGTTGTTGCATATACAAATTCAGCTGGAGCTTATACTGTAAACACTAATTTCACAGTTCCTACTTATGCAGCTCCCGGTTCACACAAAATGAGAGTGCGTGCCGAATATTATGGATATGCTGTTCCAAGCGACCCATGCGGCGCACTTCAATATGGTGAAACAGAAGATTATGCATTGGTTGTAAATACAAGTATTCCTAATGATCCAACATCTATCACTGCATCAACAAATACTGTATGCCTTGGTTCAAGCACAATACTTACATGTGTTGACCCTGTTGGTACAGTTGAATGGACTACAGGAAGCTGTGGTGGAACAATCGTTTCTACCGGAAATTCAATTACTGTTTCTCCAACATCAACAACTACTTATTATGCTAGAAATTATGACAATGGACAATATAGTAATGGATGTGCAACAATTACTATCACAGTTAATTCTGCACCTGTTATAAATTGCTCATCCAATATTTCGGTTAATAACGACACGAATCAATGCGGAGCAGTTGTAACATTTAATACAATATCAACCGGTTTACCTACTCCAACAATGACTTACTCACACACTTCAGGCAGTTTATTCGCTGTAGGAACTACAACAGTTATTGCTACTGCAACTAACAGTTGTGGAGTTGATACTTGTTCATTTGATATTACTGTGGTTGATAATATCATCCCAACCGTTTTAACTCAAAACCTAACCGTTTATCTTGACGCTGCTGGCCAGGCTTCTATTACTGTTCCTATGATTGATAATGCTTCATTCGATAATTGCGGCATTGCTTCATTGGTGCTTGATAATATGAACTTCACTTGTTCAAATGTTGGTGCAAACACTGTGACTTTAACTGCAACAGATGTAAATGGAAACATAAACTCTGCTACAGCGACTGTGACTGTTGTTGATGCAATTCTTCCAACTGTTATCACTCAAAATGTAACTATCTATCTTGATGCAGCAGGACAAGCGTCCATCACTGTTCCTATGATTGATAATGTTTCTTTTGATAATTGTGGAATTGCAACATTGGTTCTAGACAATATGAACTTCACTTGTTCTAATGTTGGAGCAAACACTGTGACTTTAACTGCAACAGATGTAAATGGAAACATAAACTCTGCTACAGCAACTGTGACTGTTGTTGATGCAATTCTTCCAACTGTTATCACTCAAAATGTAACTATCTATCTTGATGCAGCCGGACAAGCGTCCATCACTGTTCCTATGATTGATAATGTTTCATTTGATAATTGTGGAATTGCTACATTGGTTCTTGATAATATGAGCTTCACTTGTTCAAATGTTGGTGCAAACACAGTTATATTAACTGCAACAGATGTAAATGGAAACGTAAATTCAGCCACTGCAGTAATCACAGTTGTTGATGCAGTAGCTCCAATTGCACTTTGCCAACCGGTGACAGTAACAATTTCTGGTGGAACTGCTTCAATCACACCACAAATGGTTGATAATGGTTCGAACGATGCTTGCGGTATTCAATCTCTTTCTGTTAATCCAAAAACATTTGATTGTTCAAATATTGGAGCAAACCCTGTTATTTTAACAGTAACTGATAATAACGGAAATGTGTCCACTTGTCAAACAACAGTAACTGTAAATGGAGTTGTTCCATCTTGTGATATTAATATTACTCTTGAAAACAATACTTATACAGGTGGTGATGGACAAACTATATTTCTTGGTTACGGTCCTCAGTCATTAACAGCAACTGTTAATCCAATTGGTGGTGGTCCATTTACTTATAACTGGACTGGTGGAAACGGGTTCTTAAGTTCAACTTCTTCAGCCAATCCGGTTTTCGAACCGACTACTGCAGGAGTTTACACTCTTACTTGCACCGTTACTAATAGTTATGGTTGCGAAACAACTTGCGATGTTTCAATATGCGTTATGGATATTCGTGCAGGTGGAAATGGCAACAATGCTAAAGTTTACCTTTGTCATGTACCAAATGGAAACATAAACAAAGCAAAAACTTTGAGTATCAGTGTTAATGCTGTTCCTGCTCATTTAGGTAATCATGCAGGTGATAAACTTGGCAGTTGTAATCAAAGTTGTGGTAGTATAACCGCAAGAGGAATTGCTTTTGAAGAACATAGTGATTCAGAGCACGAAGCTGAATTGAATGTTTATCCTAATCCTTCTAACGAATCATTTAACATTATTCTAATCTCTCATAATGAAGAAGAAGTTAGTTTATCAGTTTATGATGTTTCAGGAAGATTGGTAAGCAAACATGAAAACTTTATGCCAAATGATGAAACAAACTTTGGTAAAGAATTACCAACAGGTGTTTTCTTTGTGAAAATCATTCAGGGTGATTTTATTAAAACTATTAAAGTTGTAAAAGTTCAGTAATAAACTAATTTTAAAATTATTTAAGAGCCTGACAATTAATTTTGTCAGGCTCTTTTTTTTACCAATTAAATTTGTGTAATAGAACTATTGCTTTGAAAATACTAATCAACTCAAACAAAAGTTTTTTTGGCAAATACTAATAAATTTTTAAATTTGCACAAAACAAAACATTATGGCAAAGCAAAAAATCGACCTCGAAAAATTTGAAAACCTGGCAGGAAAACTAAAGTTAATGAAGCATCCAATGAGAATTGCTATTATTGAACTTCTTGATGAAAGACCAATGAATGTTACTGAAATTTATACTCATTTTCAAATTTTTCAAGCAAGTGCATCGCATCATTTAAACATACTCAAAAACCATGGGCTTATAACTAAAAGAGCGGATGGAAAAAGCATGATGTATTCTGTTAGAAAAAATGCATTGAAGCAAATGGTAGAATGCATTGAAGGTTTACAATTAGAAAAATAAACCGTTCCACCTTGGTAGTTTTTCGTTTTTAGAATATGCTTCGACTGAAGTAAATTCATCAAGATTCTATTATTTTACATTTATTTTATTACAATCATTTATATGATTTTATATCATATTTTTAGCTAGATTGCTACATATAATACTAATTGTTAATTCAAAATTACCAAAAGAGATTCTGAATTTTACAATGGTTAATGCCGATTAAATATTTATCAAATTAAAAATTTTGACTGTTATCTATTTTACATCGGTATTAAAATAATTGTAAAGCATCGGAATTTATTAGGTTTGGCTCTTTTTGATAAGATTTATAATTGAAAATTATGAACTCTTCTTTGAAAATCCTGAAAGATTAGTTGTTAAAGTTATGTGGTTTGGTGCTCCTGCAAGGTGATATGTATCTCGGCCATAACTAATATTGAATTTTGAAATTCTAATGCCAAATCCCCATGAAAAGCCAATCATTCCAACTTTTGATTCAACTTTCAGATCTTTTCTTTTTTGATAATTATAACCAAAACGAACATTAAAATTCTTTGTAGGCACAAACTCTCCTCCAATCACAATATGACGCATTAGTTTGTCACCAAAATTTTGAAGCTTTTTATCAGGAATTTCTTCTCCTGTAAGTGGATCGGTTGTTTGCTTTGGAAAGTTTGGGTCTTCATAAGTTAAATCCCATTTTTCGAGATTATTTGCCAGAACAGAAAATCTGAACGGTGCTTTATCGAGCTTTTTAGAAAGTCCCAATTGAATTTCAAAAGGAATTGGTTCATTATTACCATCAATGTATGGCTTTAGTTGCCTTCCAATATTTTTAAAAATTAAACTGGAACAGAACTGTTTGTTATCACTCGCATAAGTTCCTGCTACATCAACAGCAATACCATTAGATTTATATGTATCAAGAATCGAATAAATTCCCTTAAGGTTGGAACCTATTGAAAAGTTTTCAGTAAGCTCTCTCCCCCATCCTATATTTAAAGCATATTCACTTGCTTGAAATTCATCATAAGTTATTCCTGCCGCATCAGCTCTTGTAAATTTACCATAATTAATATATTGCATACTTGCAACAAAACTACCGACTTTTTCAAAAGTTTTTGAGTAGGAAGCAAAGCCAAGATTTATATCAGAAAAATAATCTACAAAACTGAATGCAAGCTGATTATCCATTTCTTTTGAAATCAGTGAAGGATTTGATAATGCAAGAGTTATATCATCGTCTTTGATAGCCAGAAAATCACCACCCATAGCAGCAATTCTGGCCGAATTTGTTAAATTCAAAAACTCAAATGTGTTGTTTCCTCCCACTTGAGAAAACAATGTGTTTGAAAAAATTATACTAATCAGAAAAATTATGATGACTTTTTGAAGACTCTTCATTATTGTAAAATATAAGCTTATGCAAAAATATTTATAATATGCTTAAAAAAACGTCTTATGTATCTATTTATTACTTTGCACATTGAATTTTTAATATTAATTTATGATTTCCTTATAAAACATTAATAATTAAAATAAAACTAAATATTAAGCATATGGTATAATTTTTGGTTAAAAATGCTCCATTTTCCGCAAATAAACTTTGATATTTTTTAATTCAACCAAAACAATTTACAATTTAATTAAATGAAAACTAAGCTAGTATTAATATTTCTAATCTTTTATTCAGCAATTGGATTTTCTCAAATGGTAAAGGTTTATGAGAAATCAGGAAAACATGGAGTCTCAAATGTTTTTATTTACAACACACAGAAAACAAAATCGGCATTAACTAACTCCGAAGGCAAAGTTGACCTTTCTATTTTCGACATTAGTGATACTTTATGTTTCCAGCATATTTCATATCAACTCACCAAAATTACAATGAAAAAAGCCAAAAGTAATGGCTACATAATTTACTTAAAAGATAAAACTATGACTTTCGAACCCTGGGAAATTATTGGTTCAAAACTTGGCGAAGAACGTTCAGAAGTTGCTAATAAAATAAAAACTATCGACAACAAAAGTATCAAGCTTTTCAATCCACAAACAACTGCTGATGTTTTGGCATCATCAAATGAAGTATTTGTTCAAAAAAGCCAATTAGGTGGTGGAAGCCCGATGATTAGAGGGTTCTCAGCAAATTCAGTTCTAATTGTTGTTGATGGTGTTAGGATAAACAATGCAATTTTTCGTAGTGGCAATCTTCAAAATGTGATTTCAATCGACCCAAATACTATTGAAACAGCGGAAGTAATTTATGGTCCCGGTTCAGTTATTTATGGTAGCGATGCTCTTGGTGGTGTTATGTTTTTCCGAACTACAAATCCTAAACTTAGCCAAACAAATAAAGCCAAATTCTCTATGAATGTTTTAAGCCGAATTTCCACCGCAAATAATGAAAAAACCGCACATGCTGATTACAATCTTGGATTTAAGAAATTTGCATTCTATGGAAGTTATACTCAAAGTGATTTTGGCGATTTAATGTCAGGGAAAAATTTTAATCCCGATTATCCTGATTTTGGTAAAAGACCCGAATTTGTTGACACTTACAATGGAGTTGATAAAATTATTCAAAATGAAAATCAAAGTGAGCAAAGGCAATCAGCTTATGATCAAACTAATATAACTCAAAAAATCAGGTTCAAACCAAATTCAAAGCTTGATTTCAACTATAGTTTTCATTATTCAACAACATCAAATATTCCCAGATACGACCGCTTAGTTCAATATAAAGATAGCCTTTTAAAATATGCAAAATGGTATTATGGTCCGCAAAAATGGATAATGAATTCTTTAAATATTTACTATAAGGATTCGACACTTTTGTTTGATGAAATTAAATTTATAGCTGCTTATCAGGATGTTGAAGAAAGTCGCCACGACAGAAAATTTCAAAGTTCGAAACTTACTTCAAGAACCGAAAAAGTGAAAGTGTTTTCAATAAATCTTGATTTTGAAAAAATGATTAACAAAAATAATTTCCTATTCTATGGAATTGAAACAGCATATAATGATGTAAATTCTTCAGGACAGATTTATGACTCACAAACATCTCAAACTTACGCAACTTCTTCAAGATATCCTGATGGTGGAACAAGCTATCAATCATATGCTGCCTACACAAGCTTAAAAACTCTTTTAACAAAAAAACTTAGTTTGATAAGCGGAATCAGATATACCCAAATACTTCTTAATTCAAAGTTTAATACAAATCCTTATAGTTTTCCTTTTAATGAATTAGATATCAATACGGGTGCATTAAACGGCAGCATTGGATTATTAGTAAAACAAAACGAAAAACTCTTTTATAGTATTAATGCTTCTTCCGGTTTTAGAGCACCAAACCTTGATGATGTTGGAAAAGTTTTTGATTCGGAACCGGGAAGTGTAATTGTTCCAAACGCAAACTTAAAGCCTGAATATGCATATAATATTGATTTCAACATCAATAAAAAGTTTTTCAATTCATTAGAAATTGAATTATCGGCATTTTACACTTATTTGAAAGATGCAATGGTAAGAAGGGATTTTCAGTTCAATAATCAGGATTCTATAATGTACGATGATGAATTAAGCAAAGTATCCGCAATTGTAAACGCCGGCAAAGCAAACATCTACGGCTTAAGTGGGGGTATTATTTATGATATTTCAGATTATATTAAAATCAGTACTCATTTAACATGGATGGAAGGCGAAGATGATGAAGGATTTCCAATTCGGCATGTAACTCCTTTGTTTGGTAATACTTCAATTACTTACAAACAGGGAATTTCGCAATTAAGCATTTATGCCAATTATAATGGCTGGAAACATTTTGATGAGATGCCACCTTCAGAACTCTCAAAAACAGATATGTACACAGTTGACGGCTCTCCATCCTGGTACACTTTGAATATAAAATCAACTTTTGATTTAAGTGCAAATATTAGCCTTAACCTTGGAATAGAAAACATCCTGGATTTACACTATCGTACTTATTCATCAGGGATATCAGCTCCGGGAAGGAATTTTGTTGCAGCTTTGAGAGCTTCATTTTAATCTTTTCAAATTTCTAAAAGTTCATTGTGAATTTTTAAAACTTGTGGAATAATCATTTGTCTTCCATTGTTTTCAATTACAAAGTCAGCTTTTTGAACTTTTTCTTCGTTGCTCCATTGGTTTTTCATTCTTTGATAAACCTCTGCAGAAGTAATTCTATCTCGTTTTGCAACTCTTCTCAAGCGTAAGTCTTCGACTGCTGAAACCGTAATAATTTTATCAAAATAATGTTGTAAAGAAGATTCATAAATTATAGCGGATTCAAGAATCACATAGTCAGCATTTTTATGCTTATCAGCCCATTCTAAAAACCTATTCATCACCAAAGGATGAATTATTGCGTTAATGCTTTTCAGAGCTTCCTTATCATTAAAAACTAAAGATGCCATTGAAGTTTTGTCAATCTCCCCTGCCACATTGAAAACTTTATCACCAAAAATATCATGAATTTCCTTTATTACTTTTGGGTCAGAAAATAATTCTTTAGCTTCATCATCAGCTTTAAAAACCAAAATTCCAAGTTTGAAAAATATTTCTGAAACGGTTGTTTTCCCACTTCCAATACTTCCGGTGATGCAGACTTTTAGCATATTAAATTTGTGTTACTTTTTGGCTTAAAATTATAATTTCTTGTGCTTGTTTCGGGTTTCGGGTTTAAGGTTAAGGTTTCAAGTTTAAGGTTTCGGGTTTAAGGTTTAAGGTTAAGGTTTAAGGTTTAAGGTTTAAGGTTTCAAGTTTAAGGTTTCGGGTTTAAGGTTGCAATTTAACAATTTATCAATTCAACAATCGAACAATTTAACAATTTAACAATCCAACAATCTAAATTTCTAATTTCTAAGCCCTATTTCAAAATAATATACTCAACTGCTTCGGGTTCAATTCTTGATATTTTCACATTCTCAGGAAATTCTGTTAGCATAACTTTAAGCCTGTTATTTTCTTCAATAGAAATATCATCACAATTTACGACCGCTAAAAACATGGTTTTATTTATTTTTTTATAATCTTTTAAAGCAACCATAAATACAACATTTACCTTTTCAGGAAAAGTTTTAATTCGCAAATCTTCTTTTCCTGACACATAATTTAAAGCTATATCGAAATTAGCTTCAGTAAATTCTTCAACATCTAATTCCACTTTGACTTTTGTGTGGGATAATGACAATATTGAATTATTCAATGGATTTTGAATTTTCAGCTCAAGAGATTTATCATCTTTCAGATTTTCTAATTTTAATGTTTCAGTTTGCAAATACTTCAATTTGGAAATAACTGAAAAAGGACCACTAACAATAACACTATCAGGCGAATATTTTATTGGAGTATAAAGATGATGTTGCTTTGCAAACTTAACATTAAGCTTAGGTTTGACCGCTAATTTTTTCTGAACCAAATCTTCTAATTCAATAAATAAAGTATCGGGTGAAATTGACAGCAATTCAGTTGAATATTTCAGTTGTGATGATATTTTAGATAAAATCTGAGATGTAACAATATAACTACTGTAACAATGTTCTGATTTTTTCTTAAGTTTCAGTTTATTAAAATCAACAATAATTGGAGAACGCTTTTGAAAATATTTAACAGAAATCAATTTAAAACCATGTGATTTCACAGTTAGAGTAATAGTGGAATCAGATTTATCAACCATAACTTTATTAGTTGAAAAACCGGAGTATTCAATTGGATACTCAATAGTTGATGTATGCTCTTCTGAAAGTTTTATTAAAATCCAAATCAATACAGCAAACAACAAACAAATTGCAAAAACACTAAATCTTTCGTTTCGTGTTTTTCCTGCATTTGCTGATTTGTCGGATGTTTCCATTAAAACAGATTTTATAATATATACAAGAACCTAATCTACTTAAAACATTTGCAGATTAAAACAAGATTAAAATATTTTTAAAAATATTTACTTTTTCTGAGCTAATTGATCGTTACCAGAACTATCATTTGAAACTGCTGATTTTTCAACTTTCAGCCGTCCCTGTCCTTCGGTTTCAATAATTACAGAAGTTTCTTTCACTTCAAGAATTTTCCCGTGAATTCCACCAATAGTGATAATTTTATCTCCTTTTGATAGTGATTCTCTATATTTCTTTTGCTCTTTTGATTTCTTAGTTTGTGGTCGAATAAAGAAAAAATAAAAAACTACCACAATTAAAATTAATGGTATAAAAGTTCCATATCCACTGCCTTCTCCTTCACCGGTTTGAGGCGACATTAATAAAATGTTTAATAAATCCATAAGTCTATTTTTTAATTAATTTTTTCTATGTATTAAATACTAATTTCAGTTTCTAGTTGCTCGTTTCTAGTTACTCGTTGCTTGTTTCTTGTTTCTCGTTGCCGGACACTGAGCGGAGCCGAAGTGTCGTTGCCAATTTCTAATTTCTAATTCCGTCAACCTCGATACACCACGCAGCAAATCTTTTCTAATTTTCTAAATCATCAAAGCGTGGCACTCGGTTTGACTATCACTAATTTCTAACAATATAACATATTAACAATTTAACATCTAATTCCGTCAACCTCGATACACCACGCAGCAAATCTTTTCTAATTTTCTAAATCATCAAAGCGTGGCACTCGATTTGACTATCACTAATTTCTAACAATATAACAATTTAATTTCTAATTACTAATTACTAATTACTAATTACCATTTACCGATTACCTATAACAGATTACTCACTACTCATTCCCCCGCCTTAACCACAAGAGCTTTAATTCTTAAAACCTTTGTATTTGGCTGAGTATTCGCTATTAAGGTTACAATTTTATTATTAAATCCCGTCTTTTTATTACTATTAAATGTTACAGAAACTTTACCTTCATCACCTGGTTTAATTGCAGTATCAGTGAACTTTGCAACCGTACAGCCACAAGATGCCTTCGCTTGTGAAATTATCAAATCAGAACCACCAATATTTTTGAATTTGAATGTGAATGAAACAACTTCCCCTTCAATTAATTTTCCAAAATCATGTTCAAGGGTTTCAAACTCAAACCTGGGTAAACTTCCTTTATCTCCTTTACCAGAAGCAGAATTTGGGTTCGACACAACTTCAGATGAAATAATATCACTATCTGAATTCCCGCCACAAGATGTTAGTAATGCACAAGATGTTAGTAATGCAGCATTAATAAATAAGCACAATCCAATAAAAACATTTTTCTTCATAATTCAATAATTTTAAGCAAATTTATGAAATTCATCAAAACATCAAAATTGATTTATTCCATTAAACCTCTTCCCACTTTCTTTATTTTTCCATCAGTCGTAAGCTCACCAACAAGTTTATCGAGAATACCATTTATAAAAACTTTACTTTTGGGTGAACTATACATTTTTGAAATTTCGATATACTCATTAAGTGTAACTTTCAATGGAATTGAAGGAAATCCAATAATTTCTGAAAGTGCCATTTTAATGAGAATAATATCAAGTTTAGCAATTCTGTCAAATTCCCAGTTTTTTGCCTTTTCGTTAATCATTTCATCATACTCAGCCCCGTGAACGATTGTTTTCCTGTAAAGGTCAATTAGCATTTTCCTGTCTTCGCCAATTTCAGTATTCATATCATCCTTAAAAATCCCGGGAAGTTTTTTAAATCCATCCCAATTTTCTTTATATGAATTAATAAAGTTCACTAACAAAACCAGAACTGTGTAATAATCGTCAACCCAATGAATGTGTTTTTCCTCGAAATAATACTTTAGAGCTTCACATTCTACTAAGTGATTTTTAATAAACACAATGATAATATCCTTTGCAGCCTGATACGAGACATCGTCAGATTTAAGATATGCTTTGTACTCTTCACCATCTCTAAATTGCTGGTAAATTTTACGAATCATCTCTTCTTCATCATGCCAATTAATTTTTAGCCTTTCAATATGTTTTTGCAAATCGCTATTTCGGCGAAATTGACTAATAATTTTATTGTCAATAAATTTTGTACTTGGATTTAACTCTTCCTGTGTTGGAAAGAACTTGGTTTTTGCATCTTTAATTCTTTTTTCAGAAAAATCGAAAAACTCAATTAAAAAGGAAAGTTGATAAATAAAAAGGTCATAAATCATATCAACGCTTCGAAGCAGTTGTTTTTCTCCTTTATCAATCCTGTCGTTATCCGATTGATAATGTGCATATAATGCCTGCATCACCTTAATTCGTAGTTGTCTCCTGCTTAGCATAAATTTTTAATGTGTATGAACTACCATTTAATAAATTCGATGCAAAAATATGCTTTTTCTAAATAGTACAATGCAAATAATTAATTAATCTTATAAGCAATGAAGATGATTTATTGTAATAGGTTTAGCGTATAACGAGAACCCTACGAGGGTTTGAAACCCTCGTAGTGTTAAATTAAGGCAATACAAAATAATTTGAAAATAATCTGAATTGATAAAAATATTTATTAATTTAGTACTAAGTACATGACAAAAAATCACAACACTCTTCAAACTTATCTATATCACTAGAGAACAACACCATTGCAAGATATGTCAACCCATATTTGAAAAAGCTTTTAGCTTTTCTGCCATGCTTTTTGATTTTAATAGGTTT
>JAIPBB010000165.1 GCA_021739805.1 Saprospiraceae bacterium
CATGCCCAACAACGCTTTTTTTTGACTGTTTTTCCATACTAAAAAAGTTTTATGAAACCATTTTCATAAAACTTTTACTTACCCTTAGGGAATAAGGTTATTCAGTTGATTTTACCAACCATTTTTGAGTATTATACCCAATTAAACAAATCAATATAATTTTAAATACCTTTCTCATTTTTTGAAATGATAATGTTTATTATTTAGTTGCCAGTGAAAACATCATTAATTTAATTATTATTTCTCATTTAACTTTTTAATAATTCCTGAAAGAACTTTAAGCTTATCAACAATCAATAATATGAAGAAAGCGGAAAATGTTGAAAGAGTAACAATTAGAAGAAATATAAAGTAATACTGAACAGTCCATTCAAAAGCGACTTTTATCCTGTGTATTGTGCTAATTGGAATAGGTTTGCTTCCTTCAACCAAGGAGTATTTTATGGTGCAAAATTCATTTTCTTCATCGAAATCACCTAACAATACTCCAAGTCTTTGCAAATCGGATTCAATTTCAAGAATTCTGTTTTGAAGATTAATAAATTCATCAATTTGTCCTTTTTGTTCCTGTAATTCAATTAGTGATTTGCGAATTTTTTCTAAGGAAAGCTTTTTTGCATTTAGATTTTTAAATTCATTTGTTTTATCAACTTTAGTTACTTCTGAAGAACTCAGCCTACCGATTTTCCTAATGAAATCATATAGCGTATCGAATTTATCCGGTTGAACACCAATTGAAAGATGCCATCTTCTGTTGCCTTTATTTCCTGAAATTTTTTCAAATTGAATAATCGCATTGAAATCCTTTATTTTGTTTTCAAGTTTTGTTTTGTCATCAGCATAATTATCAGTCTTAGATTTTATTGTAGCTGTTTTTTCATATTTTTGATTAATATCTATTTCACTGGAACTTTCAGCTTTTGGACTTCGTGTCTCAAAATCCCCATCCTTATAATTTGCTTTTGAATCATAACCTTTTTTATCCATTGAGTAATTATCACTGGCATAGTTACGTTTCGTCATGCCATCTTCAAAGAAATCGCTTACATAACTATCTTCTCGAATACTACTCGTACTTGTGTATCCATAAATAAAACGAAATACAAATAGTACTACAAAACCACATAAAATGATTATTGCAATTTTCCAAATTTTTCCTTTAAATGAAATTTTCATATGTCTTATTTTTTTAGTTTATATATTTCTTCAAATCTCTTTTTACTCATTTTCCAAAAGAACACTTTTTGATAATAGTTTATCCATCCCGGCACACATTCAGATTCTTTAACAAACTCAAATCCTACTTTTTCTAAAGTTTTATGTGGAGCAGGATTTAAGTGGTAAGCATAACAGTGTAATTCTTTCAGTTCAAAAGTATTAAAATAATATGGAATTGAAGCTTTTATTAATTCGCTTCCGATTCCTTTTCGTCTTATTTCAGGTTTCCACAAATGAAGGTGCATAAAAGCACTTTCACCATATTGAATTTTATTAATATTTGAATGACCAACTGCTTTTCCATCAATTAGCCAAAGAAGATAATAAAGCTCTCTTTCCTTAATTTCTCTATTAAAATCAGCTTCAATAAGTTGAATCCATTCTTCTCTTTTAGGAAGTTTATTGTAATCAACTCCCATTCCTGCCATATATTCTGGCGTAGAATTTAAGAAATAATCAACGACAAGTTCAATTTCTGATATTTTTAGTTCTCTGACTTCCATTTAGTGCAATTCTTTTAATTTAGTTTTTTGCTTTTTCTTTAGTATAAGTAAATAAATTTCATCAATTATAATTAAGATTCCTGCAAATGTTATTGCAAAACAAACTAAAAAAATCGGCAATGCTTCCGGATCATTTTTATTCTCTGTGTAAAAAGAATCGTATATAAGAACAATTCCGACAAAGGATGTTATAAGTCCGAAAATAATGTTACTTATCCATAGAAATTTATTAATGTTAGGGAAATCCCTATTAGCGTTTATTTCATTTGCCATTGAATAATCTAAAAGACTATCGTCAATATCGTTTTGCCAGTTTTTAATTTTTATTGTTTTGATATTAAAAATCATGCTTGGAATAAAAAGCAAAAATAAAGAGATTGGTATTAATAAAATTTCATCGAAATAATAACCTCTGGTTGAAAAACTATCAATAAAATCCTTGATTTCTTCGTAAAGACCATAGCCACAAAATATCCCAAAAGCTGCAATTATGCAAATCAATATAATTTTAAATATTTTCCTCATCTTATAATTTTCAGAAATTATCTTTTTTATTTTATTATTACAATTTTTTATACAACCCCACTTCGAAAAAGAACCTTATTGCTTTTGGTTTAAAATCAACATAATAATGTTGAATTTCCTGTGTTAATCCAATTTGTGTTGTGAATTGAGGAAAAATGTAAAATCCATTTGCTATTTCTTTTTCAAAACTTATTGTTCCAACAAAAGCTATACTACCATTTAAACTCAGTTTTATTGAATCCTCATTAAAAGAAGTAGTGTAACTTCCGACATTCATCCCCCAGTATTGCTTGCTTCCTTCAATTTTTTCATTTATTAATGTTTCTTTTACGACTCCAAAACTAATACAAGTATTGTTTTTAATTTTTATATTAATGGGATAAAAACCAACTCCAAAGCTGTTTTTTTTGTAGTTCACTGATAGATTTGCACCACCTCCTATGCCACTGTTTTCCTCTGTAATTTCTCCATTATACTGGCTAAATCTAAACGTAAACTTGATGGGTAAACGAACTAATTTTATATCATCAAAGCAAAGTCCTGCTGAGAAACCAAGCCCGGGATTGTAGTTTGTATTGTAATGATGATTATTATTTTCCAATTGCAAAGTATAATTGTTGTTTAAATTACTACCTGCAAAAGCACCTATTTTTTGAGCATTTAAATTATTTATCAATAATATGCTTAACAGAATTAATAAAGTATGTTTCATTGACATTTATTTAAGTTTTGCAATTAGTGTCTGCAAGAAAACCCAACATATTTTGATTTTCAGCGAGTTTTCCCCCTTGCTAAAGGGTGAACTCACTGAAAATCAGACCACCCTTTAGGGACGGGGAAAGGCTGATTTTCAATTTTAGTTAGTTTTCTTGCAGACACTAATTAGCGATAAAATTATTTTAATAATATTTCTGAGTTTTAAAGCTTATTATACAATAAACTATAAAAAAGAGAATCCCAATTATTGTTATATATACACCATGTGCTCTTGCATCTTTATCATAAATAAAAATACGTTCACCTGTTGGCAATGTTTTCTTTCCACGCCATAATGATAATCCGATAGCAATTCCAATTATCCCACCTAAAAATGCTGAAATATAACCAAATGTTGTCCAGATGGTTGAACCTTTATCTTTTTGCGTCAACTCATTATGCCTTGTTTGTTTTAAAACATTCTCGAGTTTTTCATTTATTTCGATTCCTCTTTCTTTAAGGATTTTTTTTGCCAAACTATAATCAAGCTGACTCCACTCATCTTTTCTATTTATTATCTCATATAATTCCTCATCAGTAAATGAAAATAAATAATGGTCTTTGTCAATTAACTCAACTGAACTTTCAAAATAGTTCTCAACTAATTTATCCACCTTCAAGAAATCATCCTGCTTAATCTTTAACCTTATTTCAGGACTTAAGAATTTCCCAACAATTACTGATGGTGCAACTTGAGTGTTGTCTTCAAGTACGAATTTAACATCATTCATTTTTAATACATCAAGAATTTCTTCCACTTCAACTTTGGTTGAGAATTTTTTATAGGTTAAATATGTGTTTTCCATGATGTTATTTTGTTTCTATTTCAATCCTAATAATCTCTTTTATTATCCTATCAGATTCACTCAAAGCAACAATTGTTTTTGATTGTGTAAATATCTTCAAAGCTTAGTTTATTTTTTATCAATTAACTTTTTAATGTCATTTTCTAATTCTTTAAAACTTTGCTCTTTTAATTTAGACTTTTCCTTAAGCTTAAATTTCTTAAACTCCATTGCTGATTTTTCTACTGCCTTTTCATGACTTATTTTCCCTGCATGAGTTAGTAATTCTCTTCCATTAAGTTTTAATATAACATCAAGGCGTTCAATCCAATCGTTCATATACATTGGAGTATGCTGCTGTGCCATTGTTTCAGCAAAGGCGAGATATTGTTCAACAAGAAGTCCTAACAATTTTATTTCATCTTCATTCAAATAGTTTTTTGCAATACTAACATCTGTCTTATTTAAGGAAACAGAACTTTTCTTATCAAAGGATTGCATTCCAAGTAGGGGTAATGATGCATCAATTCTGTTGTAAACCAATTCGGCGGCAGTTTGTTTACTAATAGCCCAAAGTAATTTATTTTGCACTATTTTGAAAAACTCAATTGTTTTTTTATCTTTTGGATTATAGTCGATGCTGGTTGTGTAAATGTCTTTAATCTTTTGATAGAAAAATCTTTCGGATATCCTTATTTCACGAATTCGTTCCTGCAATTCATTGAAATAATTCATTGAATTTCCTGATTTAAAACGCTCGTCATTTAAAACAAAACCTTTGATAATATATTCTTTTAGTCGCTGTGTTGCCCAAATTCTAAATTGAGTGCCTTGTAGAGATTTTACACGATAGCCAACAGAGATTATAACATCGAGATTATAATATTCCAAATCCCTGTCAACTTCCCTATTTCCTTCAATTCGAACTGTTCGGAATTTCCGAACAGTTGAATCTTTTTCTAATTCCTTTTCTTGGTAAATATTTTTAACATGCTCACTAATGGTTGATTTTACTTTTCCAAAAAGTTGTCCCATTTGTTCTTGTGTCAACCAAACAGTTTCATCTTCAAGCCGAACATCAATTTTAATGCTTCCTTCCTTGTTTTTATATAGTACTATTTCGCCATTGTTTTCCATAATCTATTTTGATTCTATCTTAATTTTATCAATCTTTTTCATCTATTGCATCAAAATCTTTATAACCAATTTTTTTATGATGCTTTTGTTTGATGACGCAGATTGCGACCTCAAAATATTATTTTATCACTCAATTTCAATCCCATCAATCTCCTTCATCAACCTATCAGTTTCAGTGAGTGCGACTATTATCTTTTGATAATGCAAAATATCATCAAATTCCAGTTTGCGATTTTTGCGGTCTTTTAGCCATTTTTGGGCCGGTTGATATCCGCCAATATAAAAGTTCCAGGCTATTTCAGGAACATTATCAAAATACTGAGTTTCATTTATAAAAACTTTACCTAACTGATGGGTTAACCCATCAGTTACAAAACGCAGTTTGCTCACTACATTATCCCCATCAATCGGATATTGAGTAATATATTGCTCTACAACCGGGCTTTCCAATAAATGAATTTGCCTGATTTCTCCGCCTAATTTCACTAATTGCCAAAAAGTTTCTTTGTCTTTTGGATATGGCACTCTTGGAAAATCTATTTTTAAAAACTCTTTATATTTCTCACGGTAAGTTGGAGAATGTAAAACTGCATAGATATAATCTAATATATCGATAGGAGCCATTTCGACAGGCTCAATGACCTCAGAATGGGACACTGAGCCACCGGACACTGAGCCTGTCGAAGTGCCTGGACTAGACTTCTCCGATACAAACTCCAACCCCAATTTCTCTGCTATTTGATTTATAATTTCTAAGTTTAGGTTGGGGGTTCTTTCGGTTGATTGACCAATGGTTTGTTGTTCGTTGGTTTCTGGGTAAATATATAGTGGGAATAATTTTCCTGCACCAAATAAACGAGCACTTGAAGTTATATTGCTATCACAAATTAATCTGCTTGAAAAAATATGATGAAACTCTTTATTTACTTGTCGTGGGACAATTAGATAAATATTTTTCTTATTAAAATGATTTGAAATGTCCTTTGCAGGTCTGCTAATTATAGTTTTATCAAAATATATCTTTTTAATATCGAAAGGGCGATAGTGATAGTCTATAATAAATTCAGATGAAAATTCTTTTTTTGAAATACGTTTGATTAATGGATATCCAGTACTATCTTTAACATTAAATTCATCCTTGAATTTTGATTCATATTCTCCATTTAAAAGAATCCTAATTCTTTCTGACAGTTTATATGTACTATTATCAAGGAATAAAGAATCTCTATCTGTTGAAACACCTGAGTTATTTACTTGAAAGAGATTATCAATCTTAAAACCTTGTTTATATATTTCTTCAGATTCGAAATCCTTTGGAACAAAAAAGTAATGTGGTTTTTTAAATGCAAGTTTTGACCATTTTATTTCAAAAATGGTTGAGGCATTAAGAGTTTCATATTTGTGATTTCTTTTTCCTTGCAAATCAAAATGATAAACTTCGCCTAAGTCGGCTTTCTTTTTGTCGTTGGTTTTTACAAAAATATTTATCGAAACACCTTGCATAATATCAAAAACATTTTTGTCGATAGAACCATCAGGACAAACTTCTTTTTTCTTTGCGTTGCCATGTAAATCCAATATGTAAATTTTATCAAAACTTTCTAATAAATTTTTTCTCATTTGGCGGTGTGTAATGCCGTCAATAAAACTATTATTAGAGATATAAGCCAAAACACCACTTCCATTTTTATCAATATAATGTTGTCCGTACCTAAGGAACTTTATATAATCATCATCAAGATTTATTTTGCGTTCATTCAAATCCTTTTTGTAATCTGCAATAAGATTTTGAATCCATTCCCCTTTATTTGTACTACTTACAGAGTAGGGCGGATTTCCAATAACACACATAACAGGAGTATCACGTTTAATATGGTTTGCTTCATTTGCTTCGGTGCTTAACCAATTGGCAAAAAGTGTTCCTGTGTCGGGGTGGTGCTCTTCTAAACTATTGGTGAGATAAACTCTAAAACGTTGGTTCCCTGCCTTGCCGGCAGGCAGGTTTGTAGCTTTGTAGCCTGTTTCTTTTAAAAGTAAATCCAACTTTAAATGAGCCATTGCATAAGATGCCATCAATAACTCAAAACCATTTAGGCGAGGCAATAAGTGGCTTTCTACATAATTGCTCCAAATGCCTTGTTGTCCTTCAAACTTTTTGTGAATATGCTTTACCACTTCGGCAAGGAAAGTTCCTGTTCCGGTGGCAGGGTCAAGAATTTGCACTTTGTGAACTTCCTGCTCTCCTTGTTTGTAGCCGGAGCTTGAGCGTTTATCGGCGGTTTGGGTGTCAATCGTAATTCTTGTTTTAGAAGTATCGGCCAATCCTTGTGGCAAATCAAATTCTGTTTTTAAAATGTCGTCAACAGCACGAACAATGAAATTAACAACCGGTGCGGGAGTGTACCAAACGCCACGTGCTTTACGCAATTTCGGGTCGTATTCGCTTAGGAAGGTTTCGTAAAAATGGATAATCGGGTCTTCCATTTTTGTTGCCTTGCCATAATTTTTTAGAATTTCTTCAATATTGCAAGCCAAAAATACTTCTGCCAAACTATCAACTATCCATTTAATGCGGTCGTCAATATCGGGACCGGAAATATAGCCAAATAGCTTGCGTAAAAAGGGATTTGTTTTAGGAATAAGTTCGGCTGCTTCCTGCCTGCTAAAATCTTCTAATGTTGTGTCGTGCAAACGAGCTGCAAACATTCCATAAGCAATGGTTTGGGCGTAAACATCGGCAAAACCTTTTGGCGTTATATCGTGAATCAGGACTTCCTTAAAAGCAATCATTTGCTCTTTTAAGGTGCTGTCTTCGCTGTTTTCTTCGTCGCTGGTTAATGATTTCTCAATAATTTCAGAAAGCAGTCGGGCTTTGCCGGCCATCATTTCTGCGAGTTTCTTTGGGCTTTTTATGGTTTGCCCAATATGAACACAAAAGTCATTTATTAGGTTTTCGAAGGATGCAAAATTTTCGGGCAATGCTTTTATGCCTTTGTCGGTGATTTCTCCAATTTCAACTTTTGTAATAAATTGCCCGTCAATATAAAGGTGAAAATGCAGATAATCAGTAAAAATCAAATTGTTTAAACTTGCTTTGTATCTGTCGAACTGTTCTTTGTTTCCGCTTTTCTTTTCTCCTTCAAGGTCATTTGCTCCAATATCTTTAGCTTCGATAAAACCAACAGGAATATCTTTTTTTGTTAAGATGTAATCAGGAGCACCGCAAGTTTGTCGTTTCGGTTCATTTGTCGCCCTGATTGTTGGCACAAGACTTTCAATTAACTGCTGCAAATCGCCACGAAATGTATGTTCGGTTGCATTGCCAAGTTTATAGCGTTGGTTTAGGTTTGTGAGGTATTGGGAGGTGGTCATTGGGTTTTGGAGTTGGTTTTTTGTCAGCAGCTGCCATTTATTTAATATCAAGCAATTTAATCAATTTTTTAATCTCTTTTTGCTTATCAAGTTTATGTTCTTTTAAAAGAAAAATGAAATTGTCATACAGTTTAGACTTCATTGGAGTTTGCATGGCTATGTTCATTTTTTTATCCGATGTTTGCTGGTAATCATATCCATAAGAATTTAAAAAAGCAAGATTAAGCATTTTTAAAATCTGAAACCATTGCCATCTAAGTCTATCTTCTTTAGTATTTACTCCGTCTAACAGTCTATAAAAACCTGTCAGTTCCTTCAGTTCATTAGTCGAAATCTCTTCCAAATATCGGTTATATGAACATATTTTATTCCCCTGAGTAACATTTTGGTATAATTCATCAAGATTATTTTTAAAAATATGGTCAGTTTGGCTGCAATAATCATACTCAAATCCTTTAAAAAAAGCTGTATCTGAAAATATTCGACCATAAAATCTAATAAATTTGATAAATTCTAAATCATCGGAAGTTGCAATCGTTGTATCTAAATGAATAAGCTCCAATTCTATTTTTCTCATCCAAGCATAAACCGCCAAAATTCGATAAACAAAAGATTGAAAATAGTAATTGTCTGGATTATGATAATCTCCATTTATTTTCATCCATTCGAAATGCTTTTCATTAGAAAAATTCCAAAGTCTATAATTCAAATTTTCACAGGCAGTCAATAAATGTCCTTTATTTGAAGCTAGTACATTCTTTATTTTTTTTCGCTGTTCAAACTTATGTTCTGAATTTAGTTTGAAAATCAAAAGCCTTTTTTCAATAAAATTCTTTGTCAGCAATGTCAAGCCTATTGTTACAAGTGATGTAGCCGCAGCTATCATCGCAGCAATTGCTTGAGGAGATTTTAAAAAATCAATCATAATCATTTATAGTTTTTTCAATATTGTAGTACATTGTTATGGTTGCCACAAACGTTGTGGCGTTGAAGGGAAGGTCTTAATTGTATTAACCTTCCAAACTTTACTGAGCCTAATTTACAATATTACTAAATTTTCCGTCAAATCGTAGATTTGGCAGTGGTATTTTGAAACCCCGAACCCATAAAAACTACTGGCCGTCTTTGCTTTATTCGCCCTTGTTAGTGGCTGGGCTTTCTTTATATTTTAATGATTGTAATCGTAATGTTTCGGGATTTATTATCATTTTCTCAAACTGAGGTCTTAATCCTTTATCTTTAAGCATCTTTATAGTCTTTACTTCGTTTAATTTACTAGAGTTGACTCCAAATATTACTTTCGAAATATAATGTAAGTCAAATGGTACAAATAAATAATGTCCATTTGTACTTGCAGAATATTTTGTCACATCTGTTGATGGATTTAAAATATCAATAATAAGCCTTACTTCTTTTTCATAGCACCATACTTTGGACTTTGTTGTCACTAATTCTAGTCCAATCTTGTTCTGATTTTTTCTTTTTAATTTTTCACGAAAAGTGGCTAAACTCTCTGGATAGTTGACTTCTGAAGGCCCACCTAAAAAATTATATTTTTCAAAATCTATCTCAAAGCATAATTGAGTATGTGATTGCCCATAATGCGCCCACATTAAGTAAGAATCCATCGAATCGTATTCTTTACAGAAACAGCTAATAAAGATAGAACTAAACACTTCAGAAAACATATAACTTTTTAGAACATTAATGAAATTCGGTTCATTTTCAACGTATTCTTTCCAATCAAGAGGAGCTAAAAATGGACTATTGTCTAATGGGTCATTGAATTGGTCAACTCTTGTAAACCTAAGATTTTGATTTTCTATCGTTTTAAATAATCCATCAAAAGTCATAAATCTATAAGATTTTCCGCTATATGTGTTATAAATGTCTTCTTTCAAAATTAATATTATTTAGGACAGTTGCCACTCTGTCTTGCCACTAACTTATATATACACATTACCACATTTCACCAACCACTCGTTGGTTATTTAATGCTTTGTTGGTTTTCAAAGATAAAGAAATATATTTATGTGTTTGTAATTTATGGATAAAAAATTTGCAGGGAATAAATTTCAATGTTTTTTTATCATATATGATAGTAATAAGGTAATAAGGTTTTAGATCGAGGATAGACTTTTTTTTACTAAGGTTAATGGTCTAAAATTAAGGTTTTTATTGACATAAAAGGTGTTATTGTATTTTTATTACATAATTCTAAAAAAACCTTATTTTTTTATAAAAAGAAAAACCTTAGTAAAAAAAGCACACAACAACCTCACTAACCTTATTACCTTATTTATGCGATAATCATTAGTTTGAACTTCCAGAATAATAAATAATTTTGTTGTAATCGCAATTTTAATGGTATTGTTTTACTTAACAATTTTATTAATACAATTTTACTTCCAGCCCATCAAAATAAAATTTAGCCTTTTTCACCGTTTGGGATATTCTATGTTTTCAAACTGAGGGGTTAACCCCTCAGTTCTGCGGATATCCGGTTCGCTTGGGGCAAGGTTGTTTATTTGTTTTTAATTTATGGATAAAAAAATTGCATGGAACAAATTTCAATGTTTTTTTATCATATATGATAGTAATAAGGTAATCCAGACGGACTTGCTTCGTTTCGTAAGGTTATTTTATGCAGGGTTCATTTTTCTACTAAGGTTTGTTTCAATAATTAAGCTTTGTTTGTTCGTTAGTAAGCATTTTTCACTAAGGTTTATTATTGTGAATATGCATTTATTTATGGGACAATAATTTCGAAAAATAAATTATTTCTATTTTATATAATATTCTTTTCATGTTAAACCTTATTTTTCTTTTTAACCTTAGTAGAAAATCAATGCCAGTAGGAAAAAAACCTTATTACCTTATTTAATAGGTTGAATAGTCTTTTCATAAAATTCAATAAACTTTTCATATTCTTCTTTAAATGTCACTTTTATGTGATGCTCTTTTTGATTTAAAATATATTTACAAACCTTATCAACATCGCTTTTAGAAACCGAAAAAGCAGAAGCAGAATTTTGCCATTCAAAAACACCAATTGATAAATTATTTTCATTGATGAATTTTTTTGAACTATTTGCAATAATATTTGCCAAGTTATCTTCGGAAACATTAGGTGTACGAGAAACTAAAAAATGAATATGCTCAGGATTTACATAAATAGCATAAAGCTTGCAATCGTAGTTTTTTACAACTCCAGTAATGAATTTTTCAATTCTTTCACGATGTTTTTCAGGAATAGTTTTTTGTCGATGTAAAGTCGTAAAAATAAAATGTGTATATAAATTATTGTATTCTATTTTCATTCTAATAAGGTAATAAGGTTTGTTTTTTATT
>JAIPBB010000166.1 GCA_021739805.1 Saprospiraceae bacterium
ATAATGAATTTTTTGGAAAATAATTAAGAGTAAAGCTTTATGTTTTTAATTTCAATATCGCGGCAGAAGGGAGTACTTTGAGTGCTGCCCCCTCTTTAAGGTCACAAATTGTGACCTTAAAGATTTATTTTCTTCAGTAGTTAGCCTAAATACATATCTTTCAGGAAATCGACCAATGTTTCTTTTAACTTGTTGATTTAAAACCTTTGTTTCTACTTAATAGAGTTCCGCTAAATCACCTGATAGCATGATTTTTTGATTTCTAACAATGTATATCTTACTCATTATAACTTCTTCCGGTATTGCTATTTTGCTTTCACTCATTTCTAATATAGTTTGAACCACAAAAATTATAATTTATAATTTCTACTCATAAGATTACAGTTCTTAATAAAATGCGTTTTAATAATTTTTATTTTTTAACCTGCTGATATTTATTCACATATGACTAATCTCAATCGTCTACTTGTTATATTTCCAAGAGTTAAATTTAAATGTACAGTTTTGTCTTTCAATTTCCATTCTCGGATTAAACCAAAGTTCTCATATTCTTTAAATTTCCCTAATTCTTCAGTCAATGATTTAGTCAATTTTTGAAATTCACTTTTAAGATATTCCTCTGAAGGTATTTCAGCTATGCTCAAAGTGTCTGAGAGATATGATCCACCAACTAAACCATGAATATTCTCATATTCATAAATTATTGCATACACATTACTGTCAGGTAAGTTGTAATAATAGGCTTTTACAACTGTGTAGTTATCAATTTTTTGAATAAAGAATTTTGGCTGATTTTTCTCACTTTGTTTCAATGGTTTATTTTTATAACCAAACTCATTCTCAATTTCAGTAAAAACTTCGGTAGAATTTAATTTATTTTCAATTAATCTAAATTCAGGGATAGTTAAACTCAAGTCAAGAGAATATTTCAAGTCAGAATAGTCTTGATCCACAATTTTATTACTTACGAAGACATATGTAGTGAGAAAAATCAATATTATTGTTAGTCTGTACATCATCTTTCTTTTGTTTTTGCAGGCAACGTTTGATGGTAGGTTTCGTGCGGGATTACGAGGCGATTTCCTGTCAGTTTACACCGACTTTTTTTACGAGCCACAAACACTCGAAAACCTCTGAAACTCGCATGAACTCTACCATTTGTTGTAAGCCGTTTTTTATTGATTTTCAAGGTAAATGGTAAATATCAATTAAAAATTTATTCTCATCCCGCCACCTTATCCAACCAATTAATGGATAATCACAATTTAGTCTTTTCTCCGCACAAGCTATACTCTCAGTGTTATCACAATCATATTGTATTTTTATCCAATCTCCTTTTATCTCTATAGGACAAAATAATTCAATCCCATTTGGAATTGTCAAAGTGTCTACTGGATTAGAAATGTCTTTTAGTACCGATTGATTTTTAAAATCTCCAATTGCTGTATGACTTCTTCCGAGGCCATATACACTCATTAAGTATTCAGTCCATGTTTTAAAAATCATTTTATTTGTCTTTTGAATAAAGGCAAAGTCTTTTGAATTAATCATTACTCTGTAAAAATTTGAGTCTTGATTAAGACACACAAAATGTAATATACCATAGTCAGGCTTTGAAAACTTACCACAAATATTGTATTTATTTAAATCGGTCTCATTGAGATTAATTGCGGTAATTGTATCCTGGAACATACTGTCTTTATATACAATGAAAGTTTCAGGGCATTCAACTATACCAATCCCTAAATTATTAACCTCATTTTCAAATCCACAATTATTTTGTCCATTTGTCATTGTGAATTTAAATATGATTGTCAGTATTATTATCAGTCTAATTTTCATGTTTGTGGTGCTTTCTTAAATGGCTTACAACTTCTGGATAATTACCACTGTATCGCGTTTATTTTTGCATTGTCAATTGTTGTGATGTTTTATAAATCGCACATTGTCAAAACATTTGCTTTTATGTGGTAAATATTCATATTATTTTATTTCAAAATTAGTAATATTTATTAAACATCCATGCTCCATCACAAATTTAGTTTGGTTAATTTATAACTTCTACTCATAAGATTACAAATATAATAATTTACTGTAATTCTTAAGCTTAAAGAAAGACCGAAGATTAATTTTTTACAAAATCTTTCTCCGGTCTCTTTTAAATTCTGCAATGGAGGTAATTCTATCTAAATTTTCATTTTATAAAGTTGCTTATAATCATCACTAAAATTCTCTTTGTATAAGAAATAAACAACATCATCCCTTACTTTAATATTTTCAACAAACTGATAGCCCGGAATATCAATTTCTTTATCAAGTATTCCTTCTTTAAGATTTATTTCTCTAAGTTTTGAAATTCCATTTTGTTTAAACATTGCATAAATTTTGCCTTTTATTTCATCAATATAAATCTCATTCTTCCATTGTTTATCAAGATGGTATGAAATTGGAGTTTCTCCTAATAATTCACCACCGGAAGTGTAAAATTCAATTTTTGAATCTACATAATTCAATATGCAAATGCTATCATGTAATTTAACAAGTGGAGCAAAAATTGGCTTATACATTATCATTTCTTCAAAACGAATTTCAGCATCAGTGGCATCCTTCAAAAGCCTGGCTTTGTCCTTTAACATATACATGCCCCTTTCGTTCATTATAACCTTAAATTCTTTTGATTTGTTTGTCGCAAAATCATAAGAATAATAAACTATAATCTGGTCGCTATAATAGTATTGTTTCCAGAAGAGTAAATTATCAATTGCTTCAACAACCGGGAGATTTTGAGCTTCAAACTCTTCTTTTTCCATTAAATAATCCAGTGCAATATCTGACTTTCCAGCAATTACTTCATAAGCATAATTTTTAGTAAGCAAATGGTTTTTCTCAAGACAATCTTTAAAAAGCCTTTCGGATTTATAAACCGGTTTTGAACTAAGAGTATCGCCATCAGGTGTAATTAAAACCAAAGAGGGTTTGCTAAGTTTTTTATGCTCATAAACAAGCATTAAAATATTATCATCATAAAACTCATAATCCTTCACGTATAATGGTTTATCCTGAACAATATTTATTATTTTATTTGCATTTATCGAAACTGATCCTAATTCAGTAACTTTTGGTTCAAGAAGAATATTTAGCTGTTGCACATTTTCACCCCGAATTTGAACAATCTTGTCGTAATAAGCAATATGAGTAAAGACTAAAATGCCTGAAGATTTCGGAATTGTAATTTTATAAAAACCATTATTATTAGTAGCAGTGCCATAATTAGTGTTTTCAACTTTCACATTAACATTTTTCAATACTTCATCTGTGATTTTGTTTTTCACATATCCTGACACTACTATATCTTGTGCATTCAGGATTGTAAAAGCTAGTGCTAATAATATTGTACTAATGGTTTTCATTTCTAATAATTTAAAATAAATTTGATTATTGTCTTGATAATTCTTTAGCAAAACCTATTTTAATCTATAGTGATTCTTTAGCCTTCTTCTCTTGTTCCTTTTTATAGGCTAGTTTTTCGGCTTCTCTTTTTCGAGTCATTTGGTCTCTCCATCTTGCTTCCATTAACCAATCGAAATAACCTTTAGTTTCTATTACCACCGCACCACCTGTGAAATCACCATATTTTGCAGGAACTCCACCGGAATAAACTGAAATACTTTTAATTGCACCGCCTGGAACATTAATACTAGCATTTCTAAGTTTAACGCCATCTACAAAATAAACAGCATCACCATCTCTTGAACCTCTGAAGTAAAGTTTTTTTCCATCATCACTTGCAATAACTTTTGGTGAAATTGTAGCTAGTATTGTTGGTATATCATTCCTTTCAGGAAGCCCTCCAATTACTTGACCATCGATAACATCATGACTGGCACCATCAATTCTGATTATAGGTTCCTTATAGGGTGCTGTAATTACTATACCTTTTAATGTTTCACTAGCTACAGGTAAATTGATGTTTTTCAAATACGTTATATCATTAGGGTTAATCTTCACTTTTTCAATTATAACTTTTTGATATCCAACATAAGATATTTGAACATCATAATATCCGGGGTCTAGGGGTTTAATTGTAAAATACCCATCTAAATTAGTTATTGCACCAATAGTTTTACCTTTCGTTTCTATCGTAATTGTTGCTTGTGGAAGTGAAATCTTAGCATCCTTATCAAATACTTGCCCCTTTAAAGTCCCTGGGTTTTGGGCAAACATGATATATCCTGAAAACAGGATAATCAACGAAGTAATCATAATTTTTTTCATAATGTTAAATTTTAGGTTAATACTTTTGACCACAAAATACACTTAGAAATAGCTGATTGAAATGCACAATAAGTTTTTGGTAGGAAAATTAAAGTTTTAGGTATGTTTTTGGAAGTAAACGGAAGATTTATTGAACTTGAAAGGATGATTGAGTTGTTGAGTTGTTGGGTAGTTGAGTTGTTGAGTTGTTTGCACAACCTGAAACCCGACGAAGCGAAGCAAGCCCGTATGGGAACCTTAAACCTGCATTTCGACTCCGCTCAATGACCACGCTCAGTACATTTAAGAAAGCTGAAACGTGAAACTTGAAACCCGAAACCCGACGAAGCGAAGCAAGCCCGTATGGGAATCCGAAACCATATTTTGCTCGTTAATTTCTTTGTTGATATTTTATTTCGCTTAGAATAGTTTATCGCTTGTATTTTATATCTTTGTCAAATGGAAGAAACTATACTGATACTTGATTTCGGTTCGCAATACACTCAACTTATTGCCAGAAGAATCAGAGAACTGAATGTATATTGCGAAATACACCCTTTTAATAAATTCCCGGAAATTACTACTTCTGTTAAAGGAGTGATTTTATCTGGAAGCCCTTTTTCTGTCAGAGATGAAAATTCACCATTTCCTGACTTGAAAAACATTAAAGAAAAGCTTCCTTTACTTGGCGTTTGTTATGGAGCTCAATTCCTTGCACAAAACAATGGTGGCGAAGTTTTACCATCAAATTCACGAGAGTATGGCAGAGCTAATCTTTCCTTTATCGACCATGAAAACGAATTGGTTAAAGGTATGAGTATAGGAAGCCAGGTTTGGATGTCGCATGGTGATACTATTGAAAAAATACCTGAAAACTTCAAGATAATATCAAGCACTTCCGATGTGAAAGTTGCCGGATATAAAATTCAAAATGAGCAAACTTACGGAATACAATTTCACCCCGAAGTTTATCATAGCAGCGAAGGAATGATTTTACTAAAGAATTTCATAGTTGATATTTGCAAATGCAATCAATCATGGACACCCGATTCCTTTGTTGAAGCTACAATTAAAGATCTTAAACAAAAACTTGGAAATGATAAAGTTGTTCTTGGTTTGTCTGGAGGTGTTGATTCATCAGTTGCAGCAGTTTTATTAAGCAAAGCGATAGGTGAAAATCTGCATTGTATTTTTGTTGATAACGGACTTTTACGAAAAAATGAATTTGAAGATGTTCTCGACTCATATAAAAATATGGGTCTAAATGTTAAAGGTGTTGATGCAAAACAACTTTTTTATGATGCACTAAAAGGAATTGAAGAGCCTGAACAAAAGAGAAAAGCAATAGGAAAAACTTTTATTGATGTCTTTGATAAAGAAGCACATAGTATTCAGGATGTGAAATGGCTTGCACAGGGAACCATTTATCCTGATGTTATAGAATCGGTTTCAGTGAAAGGTCCGTCGGCAACAATTAAATCTCATCATAATGTTGGTGGCTTGCCTGACTTCATGAAGCTTAAAGTTGTGGAACCACTTAATTCACTTTTTAAGGATGAAGTTAGAAGAGTTGGTAAATCATTAGGAATTAAAAAATCATTATTGGAAAGACATCCTTTCCCTGGTCCCGGACTAGGTATAAGAATCCTTGGAGATATCACCGAAGAAAAAGTTAGAATTTTACAGGAAGTCGATCATATTTTCATTAATGGACTAAAAGATAACGAGCTTTATAATAAAGTGTGGCAAGCGGGTGTTATGTTACTTCCGGTTCAATCAGTTGGAGTTATGGGAGACGAAAGGACTTACGAAAACGTTGTTGCTTTACGGGCAGTTAGTTCAACTGACGGAATGACTGCTGATTGGTCGCATTTGCCATACGAATTTTTAGCAAAGGTCTCAAATGACATTATAAATAAGGTTAAAGGTGTAAACAGAGTTGTTTATGACATAAGCTCTAAACCACCGGCAACTATTGAATGGGAGTAGTTTAAAACGAGTTACGAGTTACGAGTTGCAAGTTGCGAGTTGCGAATATTAAATTAATTAAATTCTATTAAATGAAGAAGTATATAATTATTCTATTTTCCCTGTTTGTGTTCCAAAATATATCATATTCACAGGAAACGCTTACTGTAGAGAAATCATCTTTAATTGAAACTATTGATGGCATTAAATTTTATGTTCATGTGGTTAAACCCGGACAAACCCTATACTCAATTTCCAAAGCATATGAAGTAAGCATTGATGATATCTACAAATACAATCCCGATTCTAAGTCAGGAATCAAACCTGAGCAAATAATTAAAATTCCAAAACTTTCAAAAAAGGAGAAGAAGGAGATGGAGAAAGAAGCGGGCTTCATTTATCACACTGTTGTAAGCAAGGAAACTATCTATAGTATTTCGAAAAAATATAATGTTACTGAAATTGAAATTTACTTTCACAATCCAAAAGCAAAGGAAGGTTTACATCCGGATGATATATTGAAAATACCTGAAAGAAGCAAAGAATTAGGAGCCGCAGTAACAATTTCCAATGAAGAAAATCCAGAACCCAACGACAGCATTATTTATCATACTATCAAAAGAAAAGAAACTTTCTACAGCTTAACTAAATTATATAATGTAAGCCACAGTGATTTAATAAAATGGAATCCTGAATTATCTGATGGATTAAAGAAAGACCAGGTAATAAAAATACATATTAAATCAGCTAAAAAACCTGAAATAGAGAAAATAGAAGAAGAAGTTGTTAATAAAGAAACTAAAGCTGAAGAAAACATCAAAATAATTAGTGATTGTAAAAATTCAAGAAAAAAAAGCAGCTATAATGTTGCGATACTATTACCTCTTTACCTTTATGAAATTGATGATATTAATGTAGAAACTGAAATGGATATTCCTAAGCCTTCAGAATTTCGCTCATTCAACTACATACAGTTTTATGAAGGAATTATTATTGCTGTTGATTCATTAAAAAAACTTGGATTATCAGTTAAATTATATGTTTATGACACAAAAAAAGATTCAACACAAACAAGCAAAATAATTCAAAAACCTATTTTCAAGGAGATGGATTTGATTATAGGACCCTTATATACAAAGAATTTTAAAATTGTTGCAGATTTTGCTCAAGACAATAAAATCAAAATTATAAATCCTTTTTCTTCAAAAATTGATTTAAGTAAAAGCTATTCTCATGTTATAAAAATAATGCCAACTCTTAAATCAACTTACAATCAAATTTCAGAGTTTATTATAGATAGCTTCCCGGGTTCAACAGTATTAGTTGTACATAATGGAAATCCTAAAGATTCAATTTTTCTTGATAATGTGACAACGATTTTTAATGAAAATTTCAAAGAAAATCAAAAAATAAATTTCAAGATTATAAATTATAAAGATGGTGGATTTGCTTCACTTCAAAGCAATTTCTCCAAAACAGAAAATAATATTATCATCACATTAATTAATAATGAAACTTTCATATCAAGTTATTTAACGGCATTGAATAAAATCCGGGATAATTACAAACTCATTATTTTTGGGTCGGAAGAATGGACAGAGTTTAGAGTGGTTGAAATTGACCATTTGAATAATCTTAACCTACATGTTTATGACAATTTCTTTGTTGATTATCAGGATGAAGATGTGAAAAATTTTGTTCGCCGTTTCAGGGAGAAATATGAAACAGAACCTAATTCCCTGGCTTTTCAAGGTTACGATATTGGATTTTATTTCCTCACAGCTTTAATGAAATATGGTGTTGATTTTGAGAATTGTTTTTCTGAAATTAAAGTTAAAACATTACAAAACGATTACGATTTCCGACAATTATCTGGCGATTGTTGCTTCCAAAACCAATATATTAACATCTACAGATTTAAGGATTATAAAGCTGTTAATATGCGAAGACTACCTAAGCAAAAGACCATTCCAGAAGTTATCAAAGATATTGATAAAGAAACAGAGAATGAAACAGAATAGGGATTAAAAAAGGGAAAGTAAATTATGGAAATAGGTCTTATAAATCCAAATAAAGGATTAAAGCATGCAGCAGTACATATTGGGATAGGATATCTTGCTTCTTACGCAAGAGAAATTCATAAAGATTTAAATATAAAAATTCTTGACACCAGAATATCCAAAGAAACAGAAATAGATGCTTTTTTAAACACAAAGTATGATTTAATTGGAATTACTGCATCAAGCCAGGTTTTTTTAGAAGCTGTTGAAGTTGCTGCTAAACTAAAAACAATATTTCCAGACACACCAATTTGTCTTGGAGGCTCACATACATCAACTGTTAAAGAAGAATCAATTGAAGGCTTTCCCTTTGATTTCGCAATTTATGGTGAAGGTGAAATTTCATTTTCCGAATTAATTGGACATATAAAAGGCGAAGTTGATTTATCAACTATTAATGGTTTAATTTACAAAAATGCTTCCGGCTCAATTATAGTGAATCCGCCAAGAGCAATTATTAAAGATATTGATAAAATTCCTTTTCCTGCCTACGATTTATTCGACATGGCAAGTTATCCTCAGCACAGGATGACAACAAGCAGGGGTTGCCCTTTTAATTGTGTGTTTTGTAACTCTCACTCTTTGTGGACAAATAAATGGAGAAAACGCTCCTCAGAGAATTTAATCGAAGAGATTAAAATTCTTATTAGTAAATACAAAAGAAAAACCATTGTTTTTAATGACGACAGTTTTAATATTGATGCCAAACGTGTAATAAAATTTTGTGATGAATTAATCTCACAGAAGTTAAATATCATTTGGTCCACATCAGTGAGAGTTGACCTTATTACACCTGAAATTGCAACAAAAATGAAAAAATCAGGATGTTATAATGTTAGCATTGGTGTTGAATCAGCAAACAATGAAGTTTTAGAGAAAATCAATAAAAAAACTACCCATGAGAAAATATCAAAAGGTATTAATATTTTAAGAGATGCCGGTATAGACGTGATGGGACAGTTTATGATTGGTAATCCGGGAGATAATTTGGAAACTGTTAAAGAATCAATCGAATTTGCTAAAAATTCAAATCTTACCGGTGTTGAATTTTATACAGCTTTACCATATAAAGATTCTTTGCTTTGGGAGTTTGTTAAAGAACATGGACGATTATTAACAAGTGTTGAATCTTATGAATATCATACTATAGAACCAAGAATTGTTTATGACACTCCTGATTTTTCGTATGATGACAGACTTAAGGCAATTGAATTAGCAAAGGAAAATGGGTTCTATGATGCTCTTACTACTGATGAAAAAATTCTTATGCTGGATATAGGGAAAAATATTGCAAAAAACTTACAAAGAATATTTGCCGGAAAATTTGGAAATAAAATTTACTTAGGGCTTAGAAATTTGTATAGAAAAATGTCCTGATGTAATTATTTTTCCTTTCTGATATTGGAATATTCAGAAAGCATACTTTTGTTTTAAACACAATTAACCTTAACGATGGAATTTACACATTATGTTTAGTAACTCCTACAATCATGATTACCTTAAAGTTTATCCTAATTAATAAATAGTTTCAAGATGAGAAAAATAACATTTTTATTAGCATTCCTAATTATATCAATTTTCAGTTCAGCTCAAGCGCCAATCGGTATAATGTTAGAACCAATAACAATATCCGGACTGGGAGGAATTCAATCTTTTGCATTTGGGCAAGACAATGGAAAAATCTTATTAATTGGAGGCAGAACAGATGGTTTACATCTTCGACAGCCCTTTGCTTCATTTGATATTCCCGGACATAATACTGAATTAATAGTTATTGACCCAATTTCTTTGCAAAAATGGACAGCTCCTTTATCATCATTATCAACAAACCTACAAGAGCAATTAAGTTCAACCAATATGCAATTTTTTCAGCAAGGAGATTATCTTTATCTAATTGGCGGATACGGTTATAGCAATACTGTCAGCAACCACATTACTTACTCTAAATTAACTGCAGTCGATGTTCCGGCAACAATTAATGCTGTAATTAATAGTACGAGTTTCACATCATTTTTTCGTCAAATTGATGATGCTCAATTTGCGGTAACAGGCGGACATTTGGAAAAAATTTATGACACATATTATCTTAGCGGTGGTCAAAAATTCACCGGCAGATACAACCCAAATAATGGAGGCTCATTCACTCAAAGTTATACAAACTCAATCAGAAAGTTTAAAATCAACGATGATGGAACTAATTTATCTGTTACCCATTTAGTTGACATAACGGATGCCGTAAATCTTCATCGAAGGGATTACAATGTTTGCCCTCAAATTATGCCAAATGGCCAGGAAGGATTAACTGCATTTTCAGGTGTTTTTCAAACAACAGCCGATATTCCTTTTTTAAACTGTGTAAACATCGATAGTTCAGGACATACTGTAAATAATTCATTTTCTCAATATTACAACCATTATCATTGTGCAAAATTTCCTCTTTACAGCGAAAGTGCAAACGAAATGCATACATTGTTTTTTGGTGGCATTGCTCAATATTATGATAGTTCGGGTGTGCTGGTTCAGGATAATGCTGTTCCTTTTGTAAAAACTATTGCAAGAGTAACAAGGACTTCAAATGGAACAATGACAGAATATAAATTAGCAGTTGAAATGCCCGGTTTCCTTGGCTCAAGTTCTGAATTTATTATGCTGGAAAACTTACCAAAATTCCCAAATGGTGTTTTAAAATATGATAGCATCCAGGCAGACACTACTTTGATTGGATATATTTTCGGTGGAATTAATAGCACTGCAAAAAATATATTTTTCATTAATGACGGGAGTCAAAGTAGTGCAAGTAGCACTTTATATAAAGTGTTTTTAGTAAACGACAGCACTGCCAATATTGACGAAGCAAATATTCAAAGCAATAGCGATTTACGAATGCAAATGTATCCCAATCCCAATGATGGTATTGTGAATATTGATTTTGATATAGCCTATAAAAGCGATGTTAAATTAAGAGTTATTGATAATCTTGGTAGAATTATTACTGAAAGAGATTATAGTTCTAATAATCTAATAATAGGAAAGAACCATATTGAAATTGAAGTAAAACAAGCTCAATCAAAGACAATTCTTTTTATTAGTCTTGAAACAAATTCAGATAGAATTACTCAAAAATTGATACTGCATAAATAAATGTGAAATTGCCACAGATTCACAGATTAGCCAGATAATTCAACAACGTTATACTTTAATGGATAACCAGACCAAATTTTATTTTGATGGGCTAGGAGGATATTTTTAGATGTAATGCTGTATGTTTAAAATCAATTGAAAATAATATTTCTTTGCGTTAAATCTTCCGAATATCAATTGTCAATCAATATTTATTTAAAACCACGA
>JAIPBB010000167.1 GCA_021739805.1 Saprospiraceae bacterium
GGATTGTCTTTTTTCCTTATCCCAATGGGATATTGATTCATAGACATAAGTAACTCCAGTTTTCGTATTTTTCTGATATACTACAGCAGCCATATTCCACTCCTTTAAACATCGTTACTAATAATATAATAGTAACGAGTAGAAAAGCAAAAAAAATATGCATTTTGTCATATTTTTATTGTAGTTATAAATATTTCCTCGTTATTATTAGCGGGAATGCAGGATCTAAGGGAATCGATTTATCAAAAATCAATTTAAATGTTAAATATACAATATCAGGAAAAAAGCAAAGATAATCGATAATGTGCACTGCAAAATCAGGTATATGCTTCATCGAGTTACTCTTTTCTTTTTCACTAAATGACTTCTTTAGACGCTTTCTTAACTTCATATAGAAATCATTACACTCTTTCTCTGAGTATTTAAATTCTTTCATTATTACCTCCGTTTTTGTTTTTTTACAATTTTATATATTTTAATATTAAGTAGAGATTCTCTCTATTTCTTTTATTAAATCAAAAGTAGGAGCAAATCCTTGATAATCAACATCATCTTTTTTGATAATTTTATCTGCAAATTTTACTTTTTTACCAGTGAAAGAATAGCAGCTATGATCATTCTTTGATGGGAATTTCCTATTAGCATTGGGTATTTGATCATCTTTTAGCAACAATTCAGTTGAAACATAGCAATATGAGGATTCTTTTATATCAAAAAAATCATTTCTAAATTCTGGCACTGCCAATATTGTAACAAAGGCATTTACAAAATCTTTATGCTGATACACAATATGACCATTCAATTCGATTTTATTACAGCTACAACATTTTAAGATACCCTTTAATTGATTTAATCCTTCTTCATCTGCATCAAATATTATAATAATTTTTTGATTTGATCGCATTCTTGTTAAATGATTAATAAAGAAATGATTTAGTTTATGTGCCCCTGATCCAATTGCTGAGCCATTATCAGTAATATAATGTGAAGATAATAGATAATCATCATCAATATCTTTATCATATAATGAGTTATAAGCCTTAGTGAATAGCATGTTGTCCGTTATACCTTCAAACATAATCGTTGATTTCTCAGATTCACTTACTTTTAATTTAAGCTCCTCTATGTTCTCTATTTCATTACTATATTTTTTATAAATATCATCTAATTCCTTATTCAATTGATATATACCAAGATCACTATTTAAACTATCGTCGATGTTATGGCTCCTAGGAATAATTAAAGTATTTTCACCCTTCTCATCCTTTTTTACTCTAAACTGCTGGACTATTATTGGATTATTCAATGTTATAAAACTAAAAGAATGAGTACATGCAAATATTTGTGCATTATTTGTATATTCACTCATAAAGTCTTTTGCAATAGCATTGATCAATGAATATTCACATGAATTTTCTGGCTCATCAAAACCCCATATATAAAAATTTCTAGTATTATTTTTAGCTATATAGTTTAAAATAACAGGAATATATCTCATCCGAATACCATCTCCACGGTAATTTAAAGGTATATTATATTCACCGGATATAGTATTAATTATCAATCGCTCAAATAATTGTGAAATTTCTTTAGGAAAGTTGAGTGTAGATTTTATTTTAGTCAATTCAAAATATTCTTTATTTAAATCGCTTGTTAATCCATCAATTTCCGCATTAAATTCATCCAATATTGATTGTATTTTATTTGATCTATCATCAATATTTTTCGAGAAAAGAATTTCTTGCAAATTTATCAGCAGAGACTGAAAAAATCTTTTATCCCTAATTGCTGGAACGTAAATGAATTTGATTTTATTTATAAAAGTATGCAAAGAAGTTCTTGATCTTTTTAAGTTACTTATTTTTCCATTCTTATCATATGTACTTAGATCATCACTGTTATCATATAGTATTCCTTCCCTATCCCATTTTTTTGTAATAGAAAATTTCTTTGGTAAAGTAGTATATGATCCTGGATTATTGAATGTTATTTTTACTTTTATGAACTGTTTTCCTTTTACTGATTCCTTTCTTACAGTATTCAATCTATCCTTATTATAATCATGCAGAAAATCAAGATTTTTGTTATTAAAATAGGAATCTAAGATTAATAATATATTTGATTTTCCTGAGTCATTTAAACCAGAAAATATATTCAAATCTTTAACATCTTTAATTACTGCTTTATTAATTGATCTAAAGTAATTAATTTCAATTCTTTCAATGTACTTCATATTAACTTTAACTCCTAAATTATTTCTTTATAAGTTGATCCATTGGCATTATTAATTACCTCTTTCATCAGTAACCTCCTGATTCGAACAGATATTTTCCACAGCGACAACTACCTCATCTGCCATATCTTGAACTTTGAATTTTATTCTATCCAGATAATCAGCTCCTATTCTGGCTCTAATAGTCATTATAGCATTTTTAAAATCTTTAAGCACTGATTCTTCACATCCAGGTTTAAGATCATTTGCTGCAAGCCTTCGGATGGTAAACAATGGAAGAGTGTGCCAATATAACATATCTTCTTTTAGGGTTTTAATGAAATCAAGAATATCAGCAAACTCATCTCTATATCTGCTTATTGCTGTTTTCAAATTGTTGAGCGCTTTCTGTTCCAGGGAATTTTCACTTCCTGATCTTTTTAGATTCACATCTTGACCATTATATGCTTTCAATTCTATATAGTTTTTCCAGAAGATCTCGCTTAATTCTACTTTGTTCTCACTAAATATACATTCAATTAGAGGTAGTACATCTTCGAAATTCAAATCCCTGATAAGCGTGTTTTGATCATCTATGTTTTCCAGTATGTGTAAAAAAAGACTTAATCTTTTTCTTTTCATCACTACTAATTGATTCTTATGATACTTTTTTGCTGTCTTTACACGTGCAGGAAGTTTTGATATTTTCTCAATCACTTCTGGATATTCTTTGGCTATCTTGAAATATATATTCCTTACTTTTATAGTCAGGTTATTATCCTCCTTCTCAAGAGGATTGCTATTTAATCTGCGATATAGTTCTGCAGCAGAAGGGGTCTCATCTATATCAAAAATCTTCGCATCTTCTCCCAGAGTATTATGTATCATATACATTTTCTCCTGTGCTGTCTCCCTGCTACGAACTACTTCTGAGCCTTTTAATGAGGGAAAAGAGTTTATGATGTATAGCTTATCAAATACTCGCTTTCCTATACGGTTTATTCTTCCCACCCGTTGGATAACTCTTGTTGGATTCCATGGTATGTCATAGTTTATGACTACTCCTGCTCGATTGAGATTTACACCTTCGCTCAATTTATCACTCGTTAAGAGTACATCATAATCATTTTTTTGATCTCTTTCATCACAGGCAGCATCAAAATTTTCGATCAATTCATTGGCTTGTTTTGATGTTAGTTTACCAGGCACTGTAAATACTCTTCCACCAAAATGTCGCTTAACTGCTCTACTCAAATGCTTGATCGTGTCAACATACTCAGAAAATACTATTACTTTTCTCTCACCTTTTTCCTGTTCCAGTATTTCCTGAATCTTTTCTATCAGACGCACCCTCTTTGGATCTTGTATATCTAAATGAAGCTCTTCCATTTCTCTTTTTATTTTCTCAAATAGTTCCAGATCCTTTTGGATGTTTTCATGAAATTCAGTACTATAGTAAAATTCATTTACCTCATAGATTTTATAGTGTTTTGGAAGTAAATCTGCCTTTTGTTCCAGTTGCTGCGCATATTCTTCTAATTCTTGTTCGATCTCTTCTTCACTCAAATTATAGATGTTTTCTAATAACTTGCGATCCAATATATATTTCCCGCCTGAATTTGCTAAAAATTCCAGTACTACTTTGTGAATTCGGATGAAATTCTCTATAGTCTTCCAAAATGAGCCAAAAGAACTTTCAAATCGCTTGACTACCAGCCTTCGCATAAATTCATATAGATTCTCCTGCTGGGTCTCATACCAGACTGCTTCCCCTTCCTTACTTTTACTTTCATATTTAAATGGCTGATAGATTGCTCCGCTAAAAGTTCCACTCTCTCCAAAATATTCACTGATTACTTTTGTATAGAATATATCCTGCTCAGGTGTTAGCTCATAAAACATCTCTACCGGGTCAGCAAGTTCTGATAACTCACTGATCTCCTTTTTATATAAACTGTCTTTTTGAAGGTCAAGTCGGTTCCTACGAATTATTATCGGGGATATCAATTTACGTATTTCTTTAGCCAGATATTCTGTTCTCTGTTTCACTTTTGTGATGTCAATTGGTAACTCACCAAAAAATGCACTATAATAACTCTCTGCCTTCTGACGCCTTACTTCATCTGTGGTTTGCCAGTATTTACTGATATACGACAATTGCTTGAATATCTTATTATAATACCTGAACCTTAAATCAAGATCATCTCCAAGCGTTATTCCACTTTTACCTGGGATAATAAATAGCTTTAGCAAAGAAAATATATCTGAAGGACTATTATTAAATGGGGTTGCGGTTAATAACATTACTTTCCTGTTCTTGCAAATCTCACTCATTAATTCATAGGTTTCCGTATCCTGATTACGGTAGCGGTGCGCTTCATCTATGATCACGGCTTCTATACTGTCTCCATATTTCTGCAAAAATCCTAAGGCTTGTTCAAGCTTGCCTCCTGAATATAACTCCCACCCATACAATCCAAATACTTGTCGATAAAGCCTCCACCCACTCCGATTCTTCTCATCACCTATCAGTGATGGCGGTGCTATTATTATTCCCCGAACCCCCAAAGAAGCTGCAGTCATACCTGCTATTACTGATTTGCCTAAACCTACTACATCTCCAATAATTACTCCATTATAGTTTTCTATGACGCTTAATGCTTGATTAACAGCATCTATCTGATAATTATATCTTTTATAGCCATACTTATCTACTTGCCTCAGTATTAAGGGCTCAATCTTTTTGATTTGTTGTGTCTCCAGATATGTTTTTAACATTAATGAGTAAGCTTCAAATGGAGTTACTGATGCAGCCTGCGTGTATTGTCTGATGATTTCTATCAATACCCGTATATTATCTATTGGCACTGACTTATTCTCCCACAAATCATCATAATACTTCTCTGCCTCCTCAGTGCCATAATCCCCTATCTCTACATTAAATTCATTTTGATGCTTTATACCGGCTTTAGTTAAATTGCTGCTTCCTGTTATAAAACGGCAAGCCTGCAATTCCTTGATCTCATCCCTGGCTTTGAATATATAAAGTTTTGCATGATTGGCTTCTCTTGTTTTCCTTATCTCAAGTTTACCAGCTTCAAGTAATTCTATAAATAACTCGATATCTTTATAAAACTCTTCATTATCTAATTCTTTATCATTCAATCCCAGCTTCAATGAATCATAATATCGTTCCCTAATATCATCTTTACTATAATATCGTTCTTCATCTGCTATTTCTATAATATTCCCTATATGCTTATCTATCTGCATTCCTACTAATATTTTTAGCTTTATATCTGGATACTTGCGGATAGTTTCGCTTAATTCCTGCCAACCAGAAAAATAAAAGAACCCTACCAGTATCTTGATCTCTTCACTATATTTGATCAGCGTCTTGATTCTGCTCTCAAGACTCTTACTCTTTTCAATATTTGTTATAAAATTATTTCTCATAAACCAACCCCTTTTAATATTTCTCTAATTGTTGTCTCCAATCGTCTGGAAATCCCAAATCTGATGGACATACAATGTCATTATATTTATCATAAATACTTGATAAATAGTTAAGTGATTCATTAAATACTATATCATCCAGAATTAATATCTTGAAAATCACAAGTATTGTGAAAAGAGAATACTTTCCCCTTGCATCAACTAATCCATCCCAATATTCTTTTCTTATCTTCCTGAGTACAAATTTACGCTTCCACAACATATCATGATGTGCACAGATATTTCTTATATCCGTCACTGTCTTCATCCAGGAACCAAAGATATTTGGTGATAGTTTTCTTTCTGTTTCTCTAAAATCTTGTAATATTGCTTTTTTTACTTCAATATCTCTTATATTTTCAAATAATTTAGTTAATTCTCCCAAAGTAAATAACTCTACTGCCTTATATATAGGCAATTCGTCATCATAATAATCTTTATGATGCATTATCATTGGATGCCGCTTTCTTTCTTCTCTGTTATAAGTCTCTCGATATTTTTCAATTGATTTTTCATGAAATACTGTATTATTGAAATTAGCTGAATCCAAATATCCATGATTCCCTGTGTTTTGTCCCAGGTAATATGCCATCTTTGCTCTGAAACAAAATTCAAAATTCTCTATCAAGGGATATAGACAGTGTTTTAAATCTCTGTCAAATTGATATAGTCTAAATATATCTTCAAGAGTTGTACCTTCTAATATTCTACCTTCTATTTCAAAGTGTTTCCTATAAATCATTAATCTCTGATAATTGATCTGTGAAAATATCTTTAATGCCTTTGACTCATCTGATACAAGAATGCCCCGATCTTTGATCTTTTCTATTAATCCCAGGTAGTCTAATATTGGTTTACATCTCATAATAAAAAATAGGCCATACGGTAATCCGGGCATTCACCCCTTTCCTGGCAGCTAACCGCCGTATGGCTCTGGCAATTATTTAAATTAATTAACTTCTTCATTTTGTCAAATACTTTTTCTATCATTCTCATAAATTCTTAACTCTTTTAGATAATTCTATCATCTTTCTCTAATGCGAAACTGATTAAAATGGAATATCCTCAGATTCATGATCATCATCTTCTTCATTTTCTTTTATTACTCTTTCTAATTTTTTTTTCCCAAATTCCTTAACTATTTTAAACTCTTCACCTGAAATCCGTTTAAGAACCCTAATGATATTTTCAAAAAATTTAAAGTTGTTGTAAATTTGGTCATTGTTATTAAATGCTTCAATTATATTGTTTAATTGCTGCTCATTGATTTTAGTTAATTTCTTAAAATAGGGAAATATCTCATTACTCTGATCAAAATTTTTACTGAATTGTAATGCATTAGTTATAATATCATTCCATTCTGGATTTACATCTTTCATAGTTTCAAGTATTTTTGTTCCAGAATTACTCCAGTTTGCTGTTATATCCTGAAATTGATTTTGGAATCCTCTTGATTTTTCTTTACTGAGTTTAATAGCATATACTTTGATACCCCTGCCCAAGGCAAATCCTATTTCCTGTTGTGTCCAGTCACTATCATAAAAATCATCAGCTATTAGGGCAATAAGCAGATTCATTGATCTTAATGCTTCTTCAATTTTTACAATCCACTTCTTAGTGGGTTTCACATCTTCATGTGCTACAAAACAAGATATCCCATAATTCTCTAATTGTTCTTTTAGTGTTGATGCCTCTTTTTTAAAAGCAGCTTTGTGACTTAAAAATATTTTATACCTTTTCTGTTTACCCCAAATTTCACTAATTATATTTTCATCAGTCAATTCAGTATTATTAAGAAGTCCACTTTCAAATCTCCAGTCAGTTGATTCATCAGATTTTAGCTCTAATGCAACTTTGCTGACAAATTCATCATCAATGTTAGAAAAGCATTGTTTATTAATATCATTCTTTAAATCCTCTTCAATGATATTCTTGTCTTGAATTATGCTCTGAAAAAATTTGCTATCCAAATTAAATTGAAGTATCAAATACGTGGTATAATCATTAAAATTTTCACTGCTTGTTGTTGTCACTAATGGATCATAATTTACTATAATTTTTTGATAAATATATTTTTTTTTATTTTCATAGTAAATATTCATAACACGCAATTTACTATCAAGTTGCTTCTCAAATTCAGAGATATTTGTTTGTTCCATAATCATTTGCTCCTCTTAAACAACTATTCAACACTTCTCGCTTTACTCAATCTATCCCACACCAACTGACATACCGCTCTATAAACATCTTTCCGCTCCTCTTCTGTCAAGCCCAAAGCATCAAAAACAATGTCATCAAGGACCTTTCTATCTGGTAATGGATTAGGCTCCTGCTCCTCAATCCTAATTGTATCTTTAGGATTAATTCCTAGTTCAATAAATATATTATTAATTTTCCTATGTATAAAAGAGTCGTAAAGGTCCTTATGGTCAAAATTAAACAAATTTGTAGGAATAATAATTGATTTTAATTCCGGTCCATATACTGTTAATAATCCTTCACCCAAATTTTTTCGACCAAATAACTCTAATTGGTAATATAAAAAAGTAGAATTCAAAAAAAGAAACAACTCTTTTTCATCAATATCTTTAAAATCAACTATTCCCCAAAAATTATTAGTGAAGCAAATAGGTATTTTAGAAAATAGAGAAAAAAACCTTGTATAATAAAACTGGGGAATAATTATTTTTGATTTTATTTCTTTGTAATTATACCATCTTATTTTTCCCTGCAATGATTTTCTTTCGTTTATTCCCATTGCTTCACCATATTTAATATATGAATCTGCATATTTATCCTTATTTATTGGATTGAAAGCAAGTGATAAGTAAGGTGATTTTATAATATAAGAATCTACAACTTTAGAATCTTTAAATAATGGTGTTAGATGGTGATTAATATTATATTTATTTATTGTAACATTGTTAGGTATAAAAAAACCAACAGATCCCAATTTAACTCCATATTTAATCACAACCTTATCATTTAAATAATCTAATTCTTTATTTATCATTTTACTTAACAACCAATCTGGTGAATTTAAGTATTTCCCATACCATTTACCGCCTATATAAGTATTATTTTCAATTCCCTCATGAATTAATTCTGAGCTACTCTTTTTCAGTACACGATAGTTATTATTGCTAATTTGTTTTATAGTTTCATGAATTTTTGTCATGTTATCTGCCGAGATTATTTCATCAAAAAGTTTTCGAAAACCTATGAAGCCAATTTGTGTATCATCTATAATTCCAGATTGTTGTTTATCCATCAATGTTATCACGGTATTGATATCAGCACCAGCAAAGCTCCTCTTAGCCTGATTATCTATTATCAAATGAATTCTTACTTTATTTAGTAGAAATTCCTGCATCCAAGCCCCATAACCTACATCCAGCCAACTATTGCTACAAATAAAGCAATGCACTCCCCCAGTATTCAATAAATTCAAAGTATGTAGATAAAAATATGTGTACAGATCAGATTTATGATTTATCTTTCTGATTTGAACTCCTCTTATATTTTTGAAATATCCCTTATAATCATTTTCTATTACTTCCTGGAGCATCATTTTATAATCACTCTTATCCATCCTTGATAAAGGATCTTCTATTTTCTCATGTCGTAGATAAGGCGGATTCCCGATTATGATATCAAAGCCTCCTTTATCAGAAAATATCTCTGCAAATTCTAAATTCCAGATAAAGTACTCATTATGCTCAATTTGTTTTTTTTCTTCCTCCAATTCTTTTATTTTCTCTTCTAAGCTATCAATACCTGCTTTTATATCAGCAGATATCTGTTCATTTAGTTCTATTTGTTCCTGAAAAGTTTCTTCCGTATTGAATATATCCTGTTGCCCTGTTCTCTTATCTGAATGATATCTCTTTTCTTTAATTCTCTCTCTTCTTATCCGCCCTCTGATTTCATCTATTTCTTCATCAATGATCCCTTGAAAGATCAGTTTCTCCTCCTGCTTGATCAAACCCAGATCATGGATTTGATTCTCAAAAAATTCTTTTTTCTTTTCTATAAGCGATTTAATTCTCATCTTCAATGATCTTGATCTCACATTTATTTCTTGAACTGGAAATAGTTTACCTCCTATCATCTGTACCAGGCTATCACCCTGGCAAACTTTAAAGTTAAGACTTGGAAGTAATGGATTCACACTATTCTTTTCCTCATCCGGCATCTCAATAAAAAGCGTCAGCCATAATCGCAATTGATTTATCCACACCGCCCATTGTTTAACTTCCACTCCATAAAGACTGCGGGAGATGATCTTTCTTTTCCGCAAATATCGATCGCTTTCTTTTATCTCCAAAGGTGCTCGTGGTAATTCTCCCAGAAATTCCATCAGTTCATCTATTACCTGCAGCATCCCAACTTCAAACGCTCCAGAACCCGCTGCTGGGTCACATATCTGAACCCTTTCCAGCATATGATTTATACTTACGATTTTTTCCGGCATTAATTCCAAACTCGCTCGTTCTTCCTCCACTCCAAAAATTAGTTTATATAGCTTTTCTTTTTCTAATACCACGTGCTTTTCCAGCCATTTGCTGATCGCCAGCCGGCACATCAAATCTACTTCTGTTCTCGGTGTATAAACTGCCCCCATCTCCTTATTTATCAGCTTTTCAAAGATTATTCCCAAAAACTCAGGATTTAGTTCAAGTTCCTCATCGTATCTTGTATTTTCTTCCACAGTAAAATTATACTGGAACAAAAACTCCACAAATTCTTCTATCTCTTTATCAGGTATATAATAGTTTTTATCATCTATAGCTCTGATTCTTTCAAATAATCCACCATTAAGATATGGTGCCATCTGTAATATATCTTCTACTTCTTTACTGAAAGGATTAGCCCCATACATCACTTTTCTGCCTGGAGCATTACAAAATGCCTCAAAAAATAATGGCTCTAACCATTTCTGATAAAATTCATCATTAATATTGTTTTTGCTTCTGTACTCTTTATATTCACTCCAGAAATCTAATACAAATTCCTTTCTGCCACCAAGCCATTCACGCTTCTGGACAAATCCTATAAATATTAGTCTGATTACAAATAATAGTGCAAATTCCTCCTTTACTTTTTGATCTATTGAATGATCTCCGGTTACAGAACTCACCAGTCTATCAAAATGAGGCTTGAATTCATTATAAAAATCACTGCTTACCTCTTCTATAGAAAAGGCTTTCAAAATGTTATCTATACTGGAAAAATCTGTCTTGATGATCTGCTGACGAAATGTCTTGTTAGCTTTATCTGGTTCTATATAAAAACTATATCGTTTATAAGTGCTGAATTCTCTCCTACTACCCAGATAGTTCACTTTGATAAAACTAAACCGGAAATGTCCATTCTCACCATAGAAAATTACTATTGCTCCATCAATATTATCTGCTTTAATTATTTTTTTGATTATTTCAAATTGTTTCATCCTGCTGCTGCGTCTCAGCAAGCTTCCCTCTACTTTCCCCAAAAATACGCTGATCTCTTCTCCATCCTCTGTCTCAATCTCTCCAAGCCTGTAAAATTCCCCAAATCGCTCTTCTGGTGCTGTATATTCGCTATAATCTTCCTGCAAAATTCTAAACCGATCTGCTCTGCTTGTAAAAAATTCCTCGACTCGTTCTCTGCTTAAATTATTTATCAATCCATCAATTATCATTCTTGCCCCTATCTTATTGAATTCATACACCATTTATATCAAATGTCATAAGATTTAATTTATATTTATTTTGGCAAGTTAATTTTAATATATCCTGCATTCCCGCCTATTGTAACGATGGGGGATTGACTCCCATTGCATGATAGAGTTCGATTTGCTTTTTTGTCATTTCTCCCCAGCGTAATTCTCTTCCCTGTTGTTCAAAACATTCAATAACATCAAATTCATC
>JAIPBB010000168.1 GCA_021739805.1 Saprospiraceae bacterium
AAAGAAGATAGACTTAAATGAACATCTCATTAAAAACCCTTCTTCAACTTTTTTATTAAAGGTCAAAGGAGATTCAATGACTGATGCCGGAATCAATGATAGTGATATTTTAATAGTTGACAGGTCAATAGAACCATCTGATGGAAAAATTGTGATTGGTGTTGTCGATGGTGAGTTCACTGTTAAGAGAATTGTAAAAAAAGGAAAGAAACTTTTCCTCCAGGCCGAAAACAAAGACTATAAACCAATTGAAATTACTGAAGACATGGATTTCAAGATTTGGGGGATAGTGAGTTATGCGATACACAAGTATTAGTTTCGGGTTTCGGGTTTCATTTCGACTCCGCTCAATGACCGCTCAATGACCGCTGCATGAACATTGAGCGGAGTCGAAATGCTGGTTTCAAGTTTCTAATTTCTAATTTCCAATTTCTAATTACTAATTTCCAATTTCAAATTTCAAAAATATGTTTTAGAATTTGGATTATCGTAAACAAACCCCTATATTTCAGAATTCAATAATGATTAGAAAATAATCAAAACAATATGTCCAAAGTCTTTGCCCTAGTCGATTGTAATAATTTCTATGCTTCTTGCGAAAGGGTTTTCAATCCTAAACTTGATGGCAAGGCAGTTGTTGTATTATCAAACAATGATGGTGTGATTATTTCTCGTTCGGATGAAGCTAAAGCTCTTGGTATTAAAATGGGAACTCCTGTTTTTGATATTGTCGAGAAGCTTAAGAAAAACAATGTTCATGTTTTTTCATCAAACTATACTCTTTACGGTGATTTATCGCAAAGAGTAATGAGCGTTCTGGCATCGTTATCACCTGAAATTGAGATATATTCAATTGACGAGGCTTTCCTTGACCTTAGAGGAATTACCAATATTAATCTGAATGATTTTGGAGCAAATATCAAAAAAACAATTGATAAATGGATTGGCATTCCGGTTACAGTTGGAATTTCCACTACCAAGACTTTGGCGAAACTGGCAAATCATTACGCTAAAAAACATTTTAATGAAGTTGGGGTATTTGACATGTGTTCACAGGAAAGCATCACAGAAGTTCTTAAAAACACCCTTGTGGAAGAGATTTGGGGGATTGGAGAGATGCACACAAAATTCCTGAACAACAATAATATTCAAACAGCCAATGATTTATGCAATGCTGATGAAAAATGGATTAAGAAACATATGAGTGTGATGGGTGAACGCACTGTCCTTGAACTTCGAGGAAAAGCCTGTTATTCACTTGAAGAAATGCCTTCAGCTAAAAAAGGAATTCTTACTTCACGTTCGTATGGAAAAGCTTTGGAGAAATATGAAGATATTGAAGAGGCAACTACCACATTTGTTGCAGCATTAGCAAGAAAACTTCGGAAGCAAAACTCCTGTGCAACAGCAATTACTGTATTTCTTATGACAAATAAATTTGCTTCCGGTCCAAGATATGTCAACGGTAAAAGCATTCAACTGCCAACTCCCACAAATAATACAGCGGAATTAATTCACTATGCAGTTTTGGCTTTGAAAAGCCTTTACCGAAAAGGATATAAATATAAAAAATCAGGCATCATCGCAACTGATTTGATTCCTGCTGACCATGTTCAAACATCACTTTGGGATGCAACAGATAGAGGTAAAAACAAAAAACTTATGGATGTTGTTGATAAAATAAATTCAGAATTGGGAAGAAATAAAATTAAATTTGCAATACAAGGAACAAACAATAATTGGAAAATGCGACAAGAACAACTATCACCTTGCTATACAACCAAATGGGATGATTTACTTGAACTGAAAGTTTGACAGATTTAGGCGATGGCGGAGACAGTTGGGAGTAGGCAAAAGTCAGAAGTTGGAAGTTGGAAGTCGGAAGTCGGAAGACCGAAGTCGGATGACAAAAAAAGTCAGAAGACGGAAGTCCGAAGTCCGAAGTCCGAAGACCATCATAACAACCTAATGACAGCGAAGCAAAACTTGTCCGTATGGATGACAACCGAATGACAGCGAAGCAAAACTTGTCCGTATGGATGACAACTGAATGACAGCGAAGCGAATGACAACCGAATGACAGCGAAGCGAATGACAACTGAATGACAGCGAAGCAAATGACTAGATTTCAGAATTAATTAATATTAATCAATAATTGAATAACTACTTTTTGGAAACATAATAAATTAACGAATCATGTGCGGACGTTTTTCATTTTCACCAACAGATATTATTATCGAAGAAAGATTTGATATTTCGCTCGATGATGAATTTCGTGGTCCTAGATATAATTGTGCTCCTTCGCAGGAATTAGCAGTAATATCAAGCGAAGCACCAACAAAACTTAGCTATTACAAATGGGGACTTATTCCATTTTGGGCAAAAGATGCAAAGATTGGCAATAAACTTATTAATGCTCGTGCTGAAACAATTACAGAAAAACCTAGTTTTAGGAATTCACTTAAAAGCAAGCGATGCCTTGTCCTTAGCGATGGATTTTATGAATGGAAGAAAGTTGGAAAGGAAAAGATTCCATATCGGATTACTTTATCAGATAATTCTCCATTTGCAATGGCAGGCATTTGGGATATCTGGAAAAATCCTGATGGTAATTTGATAAAATCCTTTTCAATCATAACAACCGAAGCAAACGAACTTATGCAGGAATTGCATCATCGTATGCCTGTGATTTTAAACAGAGAAGATGAGAAAAGCTGGCTTCTTGAATCAAAGCAAGACAATGTTCTAAAATTATTAAAACCCTACCCTTCGGAGCTTATGGATTCATTTGAAATTTCGAATTTGGTTAATTCGCCATATAATGAATTAGCGGAAGTTATGAAGGCTGTTGTATAGTTATTATTCAGGTGTTAAAAATAATGACAGAAAACATAAAGCGACTATTACGATTGTAAAAATGGCCTCATAGAATTTAATAGGTTTTTGGTTTTCAATTATATCAAGGAACTTTTTCTTATATAAAAATCTAAAATAAAAAATAATATATAATAGGACAAATGCAATTCCAGAATAATAAATATAAATATCTATCAAAATGAATACAGCAATCATGGGTATTGTAAAAATAAAAGCCAGAAAAAAAACTACTCCATAAGCTCCTGATATCATAAAACCATGTCGATCAAAAAACACATCTAGTATATAGAAAAATCTATTGATAGCTTGCTTCACCAATTTCTATTTATTTATTTTTATCACTGCTTTTACTCAAATCCTTGCTTTCAGTTGGCATATTAGTTTCTTCATAATACACCAATATCAACATCCATAAGCAAATATAATTAAATAAATTATAACTTGAGTAAGAATTTAAGTAATCTGGCTCTGTCATAACACATCGCAAATCAAAAATCCCCGCCTGACCTTACGGGCAGGGTTAATCATTATTCTTAAATCAATAAATAATTTTAATTTTATTCAATATTTAATAATGAACTAGGATTTTTAAAGGACTGATTTAGTGCCAAACTAAAAAATCGACAAAATTATGCTTTTCCCTTTGAAAACATTTATATTTGCAAAAAGACTATTGACATGAACATTCAAGCGAAAAAATTGAATCTAATTGAAGAATTCCTGCGGATTGATGACGAAAGACTGATTTCTAAATTAGAATCTCTCATTAAACAGGAAAAAAAAATCTCTTATGATAGAAACTTAAAACCTATGTCTTTGACCGAATTCCATGAAATGATTGACCAAGCGAAATGTGATAGTGATGCTGGTCGGGTCATCTCTCACCAAGAGCTTAAAAAAAAGGTGAAGACATGGAAATAAGAATTGATTGGTCTGAACAATCTGAAAGACAACTCAAGGACATCTTTGATTACTACTCATTTGAGGCTAGTCCAAAAATAGCAAGAAAAATAGTCAATAGAATTCTCGACAGAGTTTCTATTCTGGAAAGCAATCCTTTAGCCGGATCGATAGAAGAACTATTAAATGATTACCCGGAAGAATATAGATATCTGGTTGAAAGCAATTACAAAATCATTTATTGGAAGAAAGAAAATCTGGTTACAATTGCATCAGTTTTTGATTGTAGGCAAAATCCTGAGAAAATCAAGAAAATATAGCCAGGTACTAATAAATAGGACTCTGAGCTAGTACTCGTCTCCCGACGAGTGCCTTAAACAATCCAAAAATTTTCACCTACACAGTTTCCATTAACAAATATTACAAAATAAGCTTCATCTCCTTCAAATAATTTTCACTTATCTGATTTCTGATGCAAGATAATAATTTTTCATTATGGGTTATTTGGTTGTATTTCGAGTTTTCTTTGTATACCCCCGCTCCCACAGAAATCCCTTCGTCTGGTCAAATATTTAAATTACATTTTCACCAATCTGGTTTACTATAAATTTTAATTTTATGTTTAGTATATATGATAATTTCTTCTCTTTTCAATTTTTCTAAAACATTTAAAAGACCTCCGTTACTAGCATATTTGATAAATATTACTTTATCGTCTTCGGTAATAGCTATATACCTAAACTTATTATAAAATCTCGATTCTCCTGAATCACATTTTATTTTTACTTTACCTTTTCTAGTAATTTTATAACTTCCTTTGAAACCATTATTAAAACTATTAGCGGATTCTTCATCTGGAAATTCTTCTAATAAATAGCTCATAAAAAATTTATTAGTACCCAAAAATCGAATAAAACGATATGCTTTACTTATTAAACTATCTGGTGAGCTTTCAATTTCAATAAAAAATTGATCTTTCTCAGTAATACTATCAATATAAATTGCATTTGTGTCAATTATTTGATAATTAGTGCTGTTATTCTGGGCACTTAAATATGAAATAAAGCTTAAAGCAATAACAATAAATGTCTTTTTCATAATTAATTATCACTACTATCCGACTAAATTTCAGAAATAGACAGTTGTCAACATAAGACTCTAGTTATCAATTTGTATTTTTTTATGTTTGAAAACCACCCCCCTAAAAACTTAATGATATTTGACCCTTCGGTGGAGCTTCAGCTCTTTTATTGTAAGCTCTGCGTGTGCTTCTAAGCATCTCAAAAACGTCTAACAGGCTAATTAAATGAATACGGACTAATGAAGCCACAACTGAGAATGCTTTTTTTGTATTAGCCATTTTTTGAATGACGGTCATCAACAATTGGGCAATCAGCGTGCACCATACCTGGGTGTAAATAGCATTTACATTTTCCCCATAAAAGAAATGTAGTTGAAAATTTTGCTTCATTTTTTTGAACAGCAATTCTATTCCCCAGCGTTTTTTGTAAAGAAAGGCTACCTCTTCGGCTGTGATTTCAAAGTTATTGGTCAGAAATTCGTAATATCGGTTCTTTTCATCTTGGTAAGTTACTTTTCTTAGCCGTAGTTTCTTGGTAAGCTTGGCTTGCTTTTTACCATTTTCATCTTCGGGATGATATTCCAGTTCTATGATTTCATCTGTTAGAACAATGGCTTTCCCTTTCTTGCGATAATGAATACGTTTATGTTCTATGATTGTGTAAACGGCATTCTTTTTAAGGCGAGTAACAAAAAACACATGTTTCTGTGTCCAAACTGCAAATTGATGGTAATAATTATATGCCCTGTCGAACACCACCATGCTATATGAAATCAGTTCCAAACTTTTCAAAAAATTCTTATCATGAACTTTGGCTTCGGTTATTTTAATAAACCGTCCAACCGATTGAACAGCATCAATCAACATGTGGACTTTTAACCCTCCTTTCTTTTTGCCATCACCTTTTGGGTTGCGGCCAACTCCCTTCAAAATATCACTGAACAGCCGGATGGTTGTCGAATCTATCAACAAAACCTCTTTGAAGGTGAGTCCATAGGTTCGGCTGTCCGACAAAAATGACTGATACCTCTTTACCAATTTAAAGTAAATATCTTCAAAAACTTCGTGACCACGGTTACGTAATCCATCACTCGCAGTGCTTTTAGCAGGTGCCTTTTTGAAGCCTAAATGATTTAACTTTCCTCCCATAGCACGTAGCCCTTCACATATCTCAGTCATCGAGTCGCACCTGCTGAATATACCAAACAGCATAGTTATTAAATGGGTTTTTGTCTTGAAGGCTTTGTAATAGTAGTCGCTGTTTGCCTTGCGAACTGCTTGGTCTAAGTCCGCAGGATGAATTAATTTTAATATTTGTTTAAAAATCGGCTGTCCGACAAATTTTATTTCTGTATCTTTATCCATGTTGTTTTTTGTTTGTGGTTAAACAAATTTACAACAAGGAGGGGAAACCGAAAGGAAGTACCTTTCTTTTTTATTTTTATCGGTCAGTAGTGATTAATTATATGAATTTACACGAAAAGAATACCGCTCCTGCAAAAATCCTTTCTTGTGATTGAGTATTTTCATTAAACAATAATAATAACATCTTCAAGCAAATATAATTAAATTAATTAAAACTTGAGTAAGAATAAAAGTATTGTGGTTCTGTATCCACACATCGCAAATCAAAAACTTTGTACTGAGCTTGTCGAAGTATCGTTAATCCCTGTTCTTAAATCAATTTTAAAACATTTTTATTATAAATAAACTAAAGAAAAAAGCCCATCCACAAAATATGCAGATGGGCTTAGCAAAATTATATTTCTTTTTAAACTATTTTCTTTGATGCTTTTAATGTATTCATCAATAAAGACACTATTGTCATCGGTCCTACTCCACCCGGAACAGGTGTAATATAGCTGCATTTTGGTGCAACTTCATCAAATAATACATCGCCTTTTAATTTCCAGCCTGATTTAGTTTTATCTGATTTCACCCTAGTGGTTCCAACATCAATAACAACAGCTCCTTCTTTAACCATATCACCGGTTAAAAATTCAGGAGAACCCAGAGCTGCAATTAAAATATCAGCACCGGCACAAACTTCTTTTAAATTAGCTGTTCGGCTATGACAAACTGTAACTGTAGCATTACCCGGGTTGGTTTTATGCGACATAAGAACACTCATTGGTCTTCCGACAATATTACTTCTTCCAACAATAACACAATTTTTACCGGAAGTTTCAATTTTATATCTTTCAAGCAACATCATAATCCCCGCAGGAGTTGCAGATACGAAAGAAGGCAATCCAATTACCATTCTTCCAACGTTTTCAGGATGAAAACCATCAACGTCTTTCTTTGGGTCAATTGCTTCTATTACTTTTTGCTCTGAAATGTGTTTTGGAATTGGTAGTTGAACAATGAAGCCATCAATGTCAGCATTATTGTTAAGCTCATCTACTTTTGCCAATAATTCAGCTTCGGTAACATCATCTTCAAACCTTATTAAGGTAGAATCAAAACCTACTTGTTCGCATGATTTAACTTTATGTGCTACATAAGTTTCACTACCACCATCATGGCCAACCAAAATTGCGGCTAAATGAGGTTTTTTTCCTCCTGCTGCCACAATTTTGCTTACTTCTAAAGCAATTTCTTCTTTAATTTCATTTGAAATCTTTTTTCCGTCAATTAGTATCATAATATTAAATTTAGTTAGAGATATAGTTTTATTTAAAGTTAGTTTATAAAATTACAAATAAAACTTAAATCTCAAATAAAAAAGTAACTATCTTCTTTTTTTCATATTCTTCATCATTTGCATTGCATTTTTAGCTCCTCCACCCGACATCATTTTCATCATCTTACGAGTATCTTCAAATTGTTTAATCAAACGATTAACATCCTGGATAGTGGTTCCACTCCCATCTGCAATTCTCTTTCTTCTTGTGCCATTAAGTACCTTAGGGTCTTCTCTTTCGACTGGTGTCATCGAGTGAATTATTGCTTCAATACCTTTAAATGCATCATCTTCAATATCAACATCCTTCAATGCTTTACCAATTCCGGGAATCATTCCAACCAGATCTTTGACATTTCCCATTTTCTTGATTTGCTTGATTTGGCTTAAAAAGTCATTAAAATCAAACTGATTCTTTGCTATTCTCTTTTGAAGTTTTTTAGCCTCCACTTCGTCAAATTGTTCCTGGGCTTTTTCAACTAAGGAAACAATATCACCCATGCCTAATATTCTATCTGCCATACGAGTTGGATAGAATACATCGATAGCATCAAGTTTTTCACCTATACCAACAAACTTTATCGGTTTACTAACAACAGAACGAATAGTTAGGGCGGCTCCACCCCTTGTATCGCCATCAAGCTTAGTTAAAACAACTCCATCATAATCCAAAACATCATTAAAGGCTTTGGCAGTATTAACAGCATCTTGCCCAGTCATAGCATCAACAACAAAAAGAGTTTCGTGTGGATTAACAGTTTTATGAATTTCTGAGATTTCGTTCATCATCTCCTGGTCGATTGCCAAACGACCTGCTGTATCAATAATTACAACATTATAGCCATTTTCTTTAGCATGGCTGATTGCTCTCTTGGCAATTTTTACTGGAGCTTTACTGTCTTCTTCAGTAAATACAGGAACATTAACCTGCTCTCCTAAAACTTTTAACTGTTCTATGGCGGCAGGACGATAAACATCACAAGCAACCAAAAGGGGGTTCTTTCCTTTTTTAGTTTTGAGATAATTGGCAAGTTTACCGGAAAAAGTTGTTTTTCCTGAACCTTGAAGCCCGGCTATTAAAATTATTGATGGATTAACTTTAACATTTAAATCAACATGCTCCTCGCCCATCAACTTTGCTAATTCATCATGAACAATTTTCACCATCAATTGCCCGGGAGAAACAGAAGTAAGAATCTTTTCGCCTAAAGCCTTTTCTTTTATCTGGTTTGTGAAATCTTTTGCAATTTTAAAACTAACATCTGCATCAAGAAGAGCTTTTCTAACTTCCTTTAATGTTTCGGCAACATTTATTTCAGTAATATGACCATGGCCTTTAAGAACCTTAAACGCCCTATCAAATTTATCGCTTAAACTTTCGAACATAAATCTTTGTTGTTTTTTAATTCTAATGAGTTGCAAAAATAATTAAATTCCTTTACAATTGGCTTTCTTGAGTACAGCTATCCTGAAAAATTTATTTTAATATCAAATCACATAAATAAATAAAAACAAAGGTTTTACCTATTGGTTTCAGGTATATAACCTAAAAAATTTCATTTCCCAATTATTAAATTTGGTGAAAAAAATTCTAAAAAATATATTTTGATTATTTGAAATTTATTAATTTTATAGCATAAACCAAAATCCATAATAAAATGAAAAAAGCTATTTTCCTATCATTAGCACTAATGCTAACGACTTCTTTAAGTTTATTTGCTACCAAATATCGTGTAAACAATAATACTGGAGCAGACGCAGACTTTACAACTATAACTTCTGCAGTTAGTGGAGCATCATCAGGTGACACACTTTACGTTGAAGGTTCATCTGTGAGCTATGGAACATTTACATTAACAAAAAAATTATATCTTTTCGGACCAGGATATTTCCTAACTTTAAATCCCGAAACTCAAGCTAACCCGGCATCAGCTATATTTGAAACTATAAATCTGAATGGAGGCTCTTCGGGTAGTTTATTAACAGGTTTATATATCAATTCCAGGCTTTATATTGATGATGACAACATTATTATTAAAAGAAATTTTATTGGGAATAATGGAATTCTTGTTAATGATAACAATTTTAATATAATGATACTTCAAAATTACATTTCCTGTAATAGCTATTATGAATCATCAATAGAAGTTGAAACTAATTGCAGTAATGTTTTTATTCAAAACAATTTTATTCACAGAGGCACTGCCGGATACCAAAATGCTTTAATTATAGCAGGTACTTCAACTGCAATTATTTCTAACAACTATATAAGGGGAAATATTGAAATTCGCAATTCAAATTTCACCAATAATATTTTATCATGGGGTGGTATAATTTCCAGTAATAGCTCATACCATAAAAATATAGGTAACTCAACCCAATTTCCTATAGATACTGCTAATAGTGTTTTTAATTTACAAAATATTGACATGGCTACTGTTTTTGAAGAAACGGCTGCAAGTTCCGATGGTAAAAAAATTCTAAAAGCCGGTTCTCCGGCAATTGGTTATGGTGTTGGCGGGGTTGATTGTGGGATTTTTGGTGGTAGTGATCCTTATGTTCTTTCAGGAATACCGGCAATACCCGCAATCTATTTCTTTACAGCACCAAGTTCAGGTTCTTCATCAACAGGACTACCTGTAAATGTAAAAATTAAATCTCGAAAATAATTTACTGATTATTAATACAAAACACATAAAACAAAATGACAAGAAAATTTTGAAACATTATATTATTAAATGAAATTCGAAATTGGAAATTAGAAATTCAGGAGAATGCCAAATTTCTAATTTCTAATCACAAATTTTTAAAATCACAAATAAGGAGAAGACAAGCTAATTGCAACAAAATAAAAAGATGAAGAAATATTTAAACATATCATTTTTTCTTTTTTCAATTGTATTTTTGATTAATACTTCTTTTGCTCAAAATAATATTTCTAAAATTGAATATTTCATCGACATTGACCCGGGTTTTGGTTCAGGGACTTCTGTCGCTTTTACTAATGATACTGTTCTGGATTTGAATTTCTCTGCTTCATTAAATGGTTTAGCTAATGGTTTTCACTTCTTGTTTATAAGAGCTTTAAATGATAGTGGATGGGGGCAAACATATGTACATCCTTTTTCATATTCTGAAAATTCAGCATTTACTTCTTTAGCAAATATTAACAAAATTGAATATTATTTTGATGTTGACCCCGGTTATGATAGTGCTATTTCAATAAATTTCACTCCGGATTCAATCATAAATATATTGCATAACTCAAATCTCACAGGTTTGACTCCCGGTTTGCATTTTTTACATATGAGAGCAAAAGATGCAAACGGACAATGGAGTTTAAATTACAATAAACCTTTTATTGCAATAGGCTCTGCCGGGCTTCCAAATATAACTGAATTAGAATATTATATTGATACTATTGCCGGATACGGACTAGGAACTTCTGTTCCAATAACACCTGACAGTGCTTTGTCAGAAGCTTTCTATATTGACCTTAGCGGCATTTCTGATGGCTTTCATTTTTTACATATTAGGGCAAAAGATGATAATGGCAATTGGAGTCTTAATTATTTCCGACCTTTCCTTTGTAGTGGTAGCGAAGATTTTGCTTTGATTGATAAGTTTGAATACTTTTTTGATACAGACCCGGGATACGATTCAGGAATAGTTGTCAACCTTACAAACGATACGATAATAGATGAATATTTTAATGCAGATTTAAGTGGATTAAGTTTAGGAATGCATATGATGCATATCAGGGCTAAAGATGAAAATGGCTACTGGAGCATTGATTATATCAAACCAATAGTGGTATCAAACTCTTTAGGTTTTCCTGATATTAATGCAGTAGAGTATTTTATTGACACTGACCCTGGATATGGAAATGGCACCAGCGTAAACTTAGCTCCAGACAGCATTATTAATCAAGCTTTTACAATAAATTTAAATGGAATAAATCCCGGAATACACACATTGTTCTTTCGTGCATTAGATGATAATGGAATTTGGAGTCAGACATATACAAGAGCCTTTTT
>JAIPBB010000003.1 GCA_021739805.1 Saprospiraceae bacterium
TTTTATTGGGTAGTACATCAAATCCAAACTGGAATTATAAATGGTCACCACCAACTTATTTAAATTATGATACTATTGGGCAACCACTTTGCTCACCTACAAATGATATTACTTATTCTTTAATTATTAAAAACTCAAATAGCGATACTGTAAGCATTGATACTTGTAATGTATTTGTTGCAAATTGCTACTCAGCAGAAGCAGGCATTGACACAACTCTTTGTCTCGGTGATAGTATCCAAATCGGTACACATAATCATTCAAGTTGCAGCTATGTTTGGTGGCCTAATCAATGGCTTTCGGATTCAACAATTGGAATGCCTTTCGCAAAACCAGACACTTTAACTAAATATTTTTTGCAAGTGATTGATACTTTGGGAAATGTATCAAAGGATAGTATTTTGATTGGGGTTATTGATTGTGATACGGTTGGGATAAATCAATTAGTAATTAATAATCAGGAATTAGTAATCTATCCTAATCCAGCTTCAGGTTATATGATAGTTGAGTTTAATGAATTTCAGCATCAGGATTGTAAATTTGAACTTTATGATAATATAGGAAGAAAAGTATTGGAAAGAATTTTAAAACAAGGAAAAAACCAATATCAACTTACTACTGAAAATCTTGAATCAGGTGTATATTTTTATAAATTAGAAGCTGCTCAAACCTATAATGGTAAAATGGTTATATCGAAGTAGAAATTAGTCAAGGCTTCACTTTGAGTGAAGCCTTGACTTGACATAAACAAAATGAGCTTTCTCAAAACCTTGCCACCCTTCAGGGACGGGGAAAAGCAAGGATTTGAGAATGCGGTGTAAATGATTAAAATTTTATGATATGAATATAAATACCTGGGCAAAAGGCATAAATATATTTAGTACTGCCGATTCCCTAACTCTTAAAACCATTGCTTATTCTAATCCAAAATATTATGGCGATGCTGTTTACACAGCAAGAGATATGCTTGGAATAGTAGTGGCAGATTTTCCACAAGTTTCTTCACAACCTAAATTAAAAGGGCAAAACCATTCCAATAATAATGAAATATTGGTTTATCCTAATCCCACAGCAGGAATAATTACTATTGAGTTTCCTGAGATTGGTGAGAACTTATTTACTATTGAATTATATAATATGACAGGTCAAAAATGTTATGAAACAGATATTTCAAATAATACTAATAAGAAATCTTTAGATTTAAGTAAATTGCCAAAAGGAATTTATTTCTTTAAATTGCAATCCTTAAAAAGAAATATTAATTTTACTGAAAAAATTATTCTTTTAAAATGATAACTTTATTTAGAATAATAACTTTAATTAAGAAAAAGTTGGTGGAGTTAATTCCACCAACTTTTAATAAATTATCTAAGTTATTTGTATTTTTTTTTCTATTTCATATATCATTAAATAGTAATTCTCAAAACTATGTTAAAGATGGTTCGTTGGAATTAAAGGATAGTTGTTCATGTAATATTGGTTGGATACTTAATAATCAATTTTGGTACAGCATGTTTACCTCTGAATATTTTTATTCTTGTGCATGTGCTAGCCATAAATGGCCAAATTGTGGCCCAATGATAGGTTGTAGTCCTTATAAGGCATATCAAAAGCCAAGAACTGGAGATGCATTTTTTGGTCATGTTCAATTGGTTTTTTACCATTATCCACAAACAATTACTCGGAATACTGATTATTCAAGTGTTAACTTAACAAGTCAACTAGATTCAGGAGAACAGTATATAGTAAAGTTTTACACTTCATTAAGCAGAATATCAAAGGCAGGTACTGATAATATTCAAATTGCATTAACATCAGATTCTTTATATACACCATTGTACCCAAATATTCCGACTACACCTTTTTTAATTGATTTTCCTGATGATAGCCTTATATACAATCATATAGGAAAGGGTTGCATTTTAGATACATCTGCTTGGGTTCAGCTAACTGATACCTTTATTGCCAGAGGTACTGAAAAAGTACTTACCATTGGTGGCTTTTCTCATGATTCATTAATAAGCTGGCAGTATTTATGGCCCGGTTCTATGTGTATGCCATGTAGTGGAGAATGTTATTACTTTTTTGATGATATATCCATTTACAAATTGGATACAATTCCTCCTGTTTCCAATACTGGGAACGATACAACAATTTGTATTGGAGGAAAAGCCATTTTGGGTAAACATAGTTGTCAGGATTACTATTATGAATGGTTCACTAAGGATACCGCTGCTATTAACAGTGCTAATATTTGGAATAAATATAATAATACAGATTTGCTAAAATACGGTTATCTGCACTACGAAGACCAGCTAAATTTAATTGATTCTACCGGTATTATCGAAGTTAAGCCTACTCAAACAACAACTTACTATTGCCTTGCAACAGATTTTACATATACAAAAACACTTGATAGTGTTACAGTTTATGTAATTGATTGTGGTCATGCAAACGATACAACTGTATGTGTAGAGCAAGCATTTACACTTGGCACTCAATCATTGCCACAATACAATTATAAATGGTCACCCCCAACATACTTAAATACAGATACTATTGGGCAACCACTTTGCTCTCCAATGAGTGATATAACTTATTCTTTGCTAATAACAAACTCTAATAATGATACGGTTAGTTTGGATACAGTAAATATTTATGTTGTAAACTGCTATTCAGCCGAAGCAGGTTTGGATACAACAATTTGCTTGGGCGATAGCATTCAAATTGGCACACATAATCATTCAAGTTGCACTTATGTTTGGTGGCCTAATCAATGGCTTTCGGATTCAACTATAGGAATGCCTTTTACCAAGCCGGATACTTTAATAAAATACTTTTTGCAAGTGATTGATACTTTGGGTAATATTTCGGTGGATAGTATTGTTATTGGGGTGGTTAATTGTGATACTGTGGGGGTAAATCAATTAGTAATTAATAATCAAGAATTAGTAATCTATCCTAATCCAGCTTCAGGTTATATGATAGTTGAGTTTAATGAATTTCAGCATCAGGATTGTAAATTTGAACTTTATGATAATATTGGCAGAAAAGTTTTGGAAAGGGTTTTGAAAAAGGGAGAAAGCAAATATCAACTAAGCACAGGCAAGCTTGAATCGGGAGTTTATTTTTATAAATTGGAAGCGGGGGAGAGTTATAAAGGGAAAATAATAATATCAAAATAGTTGCAAAAGTCACGGGGTGAAAAAAATCCAAAATCACACACTTATCAAATTTGGTTTTGGAAATAATAAATCATTCACCCCGTGACTACAGGAACTGGGTTTCATTTTGAGTGAAGCCATGACTATACCTACATCTAAGGGTAATCTTATCGTTTTTTAGCAAGCCAATATGCAGGGTTTTGCCTTACTTTTCCTTTCCAAAGTTCGAAATGCAGTTCTGTTTTATTATCTTCGGGGTCAGTGTGTATTTTGCCTAAGGCTTGTTTAGTACTAACTTCCTCTCCTGCTTTCACATAAACCTCATCAAGGTTTGAATAAAGAGTATAGTATTCTCCATGCTTTACTAAAACAGCTTTAGTGTTTGCAATTGGGATTATATACCTGACAACTCCTTTGAAAACTACTCTTGCTTCCTGGTCTTTGTTGGTCAAAATGTCAATTCCAAAGTTGTCAAAATCATAATCTAATACCTCATGATGTTGTGGTCCAAAATGCCCTGAAACCACTCCCCTTTCTGATGGCCATGGCAACTTGCCTTTATTTGTTGAGAATACTTCAGATAATTTTATTTCGTCGGGTGTAAGATCATAGCTTTTCGATGCTGTTGTTCCAGTCTTTGGCTTTAGTTCAGCATCTAATATTTCTTTTAGCTTACGTTTAAGTTTTCTAGCCTGAGCTTCTTTCGCACGAAGATTTTTGCGGAGGTCTCTCTCTTTGTTTTTTAGTTGAGCTATTGTTTGATCTTTTTGTGTTTTTTCTTTTTTAAGATTATTTTTTTCTACTTCTTTAGTGATAAGCAATTCTACTTTTTCTGATTTTTGTTTTTCAAGTTCCTCCTTTTTAAGAGCTAGTGTTAATTGTGCATTAACAATAAGCTCAGCTTGCCGTCTTCTGTGTTCATTATATTGTTGTAAATATTTTAATCGACGGTAAGCCTGATTGAAATCATCAGCTGTAAAAATGAACATCAGCCTGTCATAGGAATTTCTATTTTTATAAGAAAAATATATCATTTTCGCATATTCATCCTTAAGAGCTTTGAGTTCCTGGGTTAATTTTTCGATTTGTTTTTGAGTTTCAATTATTTGATTATTCAAATAATAAATTTCGGAATTTATAGCCCTGATATAATCTTCTCTACTGCTAATCAAGCTACTTAATAATGTAGACTGGGCTAAGGATTTTTTCTTAACTTTTTCAGTTTCATTTAATAATTTGTTAGTATAGGCAATTTCTTGCTTAATTCTTTTTTGCTCGTTTTGAAGTTTCTCTTTTTTATTCTGAGCAGATAATGAGCAGGATGCAATAATAAAAACCAACAACAAAAGAATTTTGCTTGTAAAACTATAAGATATTTTTCTTGCTAATGAATTCATATAAAATTCTCAGGTCAAATCAAATTAATCCTAAATATACAATCTTCGAATTTACAGAATATAGTCTGATGTATTTCCTGCATAAGGACAATTTATTAATAAAGTACTGTTAATATCTAAACTTAAAATTGTTCACTTATATTATGTTTTATAATTTCCGGATTAATTTTAAAAATCATCTTTTATGCTATTAATATAAAAAAGTAAAAACCTTTTTTTATTGATTTTATATTCCCACCATCCTATATTTGCCTTTAGGTGAATTTTATCTTCTGTGGAATATAAATATTCCAAGCTGAAAACAGCAAAAAATTAAAAGAAAAACTAAAATTGCACAAAATGACTTTGTTTAAAAAAACATACTTTTTACTAATATTCCTACTATTATCTCAACTTATTATAAAAGGCCAAGAGAAAAAATCAGCAACTTATCAAAAAGATACAGCTCATGTAAACCTATGTATTAAGCAATGTCAAAAGCTTATTTTTATTTATCCTGATAGTTCAAAAAAATATTGTGACACCATACTTTCACTATCCCAAAAAACAAACTATGAATATGGCTTATATAGTGCTTACATCTTAAAAGGAAATATTTTTTGGGTTACGAATAATCTTGATAAAGCTATAATTGAATTCAAGAAAGCTATGCAATATGCTAATTCACCAGAATTCCCAAGAAGAAAAGCAGTTGTTTTGATTAATATTGCTTTAATCTACTCCGGCAAATATAATACTGATAGCACTTTATTTTATCTTAATAAAACAATTCAATATTCTAAAAGCCATGCTATTAATGACATATACATTAAAGCACTATTTGATCTTAGTAATTTTTATATGAGTAAAGATAATTATGTTGAGACTGCACGCAACTTAATAAAGGTAAGGGATGAATTAAAAATTAATCCAGATTCTAATCTTCTGATGCTTGTTCATAGTGCATTTGGTATATTGTATTACAAGCTTAATAATTTTGAACAATCGCTAAGCAACTATAGAAAAGCAATTGAAATTGACAATAAAATAAGCAATATTGACAATTTAGCAAACAATTATTTAAATATTGGAGAACTTTTTTTTAGAATAAAAAAATCACCTGACTCTGCTATTTATTATTATAGAAAATCTGTTAATTCTGCATTACCTCATCATAAAAGTCAAATAAATTTAGCTGTAAACATTAATTTAGGAAATGTTTTCTTTGAAAATATGCAAATTGATTCAGCAAAAATATATTATCAGAAAGCTTATGATGATTCTTTGATAAATTTTTTTCCTGACAGGAAAGCTGCAATAATGGTTAATTTGGGACTCTATTACCTTAAAACAAATGATTTTATAAACGCGCAATCGTTTTTAAATTCTGGTTTGACAATTTGTGATAGTCTTGAAATTTTACAATATAAAAAAAATGCCTTATTGGCACTTTCGCAACTTGATAGCATTAATGGGAATTTCCAACTATCCTTAGAGCATTTTAAGGCTTATCATAAAGCTTCTGATAGCATTGGAGCAATAGATGCAGCACTTAAAATAGCTGTTTTGGATTTCGAAAAATTTATGGTTGAACAAAAGTTGAACAACGAATTACTTATTAAAGACAACTACCTGAAAAATAATCAGATTAACAATCAAAAAATAATCATTTGGTTATCTCTCACAAGCACTATCTTCTTGCTTATATTACTTTATAGTCTTTTTCGAAATCGGCTAAAAATTAAGCGACTGCTTAATCAACTTTCAGAAAAACATGAGAATTTGTTATCTCTAAATGAAGAATTAAAGACTAATAACGAGATATTAAATACACAGCAAGAACAATTAAGAGCACTTAATATTACAAAAGATAAGTTCTTTGCAATCCTCGGTCACGATTTAAAAGGGCCGTTTGGAAGTTTAATGGGATTGCTTAGTGTTCTCGATGAAGAATGGGATGAAATTGATGACAACATAAAAAGGAGTCATGTTCAATCACTTTTTGCTTCATCTGAAAAAACTTACTACCTGCTCGAAGATTTACTAAATTGGGGAAAAGTCCAGCAAGGTTTGATGAAATGCCAAAATGAAACATTTAATGTTGATACAATTATCACAAAAGTTGCTGATTTGTTAATGGCACAAGTAAACAATAAAAACCAGCATTTAAAAATTGAAATATCACCCGAAATGAATCTGAATAGCGACCCCAGACTATTCTCACAAATAATTCAAAACTTATTGAATAATGCCATAAAATACACCCATCAAGGAGGAATTATTACCATTAAAGGCGAAACCGCTAAGGACGAAACCAGTATCTGCATTTCTGATACAGGCATTGGAATTCCTGAAGATAAGATACTACATCTTTTTGATTTGGATTCAGATTTTAACCGACCCGGCACCGAAAATGAAAAAAGTTCAGGAATGGGTTTGATTCTTTGCAGAGAATATGCAAACCTTTTGGGTGCGAATCTTACTGTAAAAAGCATTGAAGGAAAAGGAAGTGTTTTTTGCTTAAATATACCTAAATAATCTCTTTAATTTATTTCGATTTTAAGTTTATACACTATAAATTAACTTAGCTCTGTTTCGGTTTTATCTTTCATTTTTTCAAGCAGCATAAATGACTTTTTTATATAATAAAAGATTGAAACAAAACACAATCCAACAACAGCAACATCAAAAATAGTATAGGCAACACCAACTATATGAGTTATACTATTAAATTTAATTAGCATGAACAAACCACTAACAACTGCTGTTGCCATAAAAAATATTGATATTTTGAATGCAGCCTTTCCTTTTAAATTCCTTTTTTTCAAATCTGCAAGTACAAAGCCGCCAAATAGTAAAGCTATCATGCTCATTATAAAATGGTTTTTATCGAACCACATCCGTTCGGGTAAAATGTATGAGTTGAGTTCGGGTTTTAAATATATAAGTACAAAACCAATTGTCAATACGATATAAACAAAAAGCAAATGCACCGATTTTATATCAAAATAATTCTGTTTTGAATTTGCAGTAAACAACAGCAAAATGAGCACAGTCAATAACAGGAATAAAATAACAGGGTACTCCAGCGTTTTCACAAATTGCTCTCGCACTGCCGATAAGCAAACTAAAGTTCCATTCATTCCCAATACTTTGTATTGTGGTTGATAAACGGCTTCACCATCGCTTCCTACCGGGTATTGTAACACATTTGCATAAAATACATCCGATTTTGTGGAATGGCATTCGGTGCATGATTTTGAGCCAATTGCGCCTTTTGCCGGCATTATGTCGTGGTTATATTTGTGCATATTACCATAAGGTGAAGCTTCCCAATTTTCCATAGGAATTTCGTAAAAATCAACACCAGATTTATAAACCCTGTTGTTCATTACCCAAACCACTTGTTTGCCTTTCATGGGGTAATCAATTTTATTCAACATATTGCTTGTGGCAGCAATTAGTGCATCAATTTCTTCAGAACGATTAACTTCAATCACATTGTCGTTATTATCATCGGTTATTTTTGCAAGTTCCGGATATTGTGTATTGTCTTTTTTAAACGCCAACCACATTTTATAGACATCACCCATTTTGGGTTGCATTAAACCTTCTTCGCCTTGTGTTAAAATTCCTACCCACGAGGTATGGACACGGTTAACCGGATAAATTTTCCCTTTGTACTTTGCAAGTTCCGGTTTGAAAGTAAAAGTTGGTTTATTATCATAGCCCATCATTTCAAGGTCGCCATAATGATTCCAATATTTCATGTCGGGACCATAAAATGTCCACAAGTGCTTGCCTTTGCTTGGGATTTTGGTTCCAGGGTTAAACACATCGCTTGCCACGTAATGTGCCGATTTTACATGCCGCTCAGGGATGTGGCAAGTTTGACAAGCAATTTTATCGAGATGCAAATCTGGTAACCAGTTATGTTTTGCCAGTGGAGCGCCAAACAAGCTATTATCGTGGCAATCGTTGCAAGTGCGCATGGTGTTATCCAGGTCGTTTCGTACCATACCTCCGGGGTCATCACCTTTGGCAAACTGGTGCATTTCCTTTTTGTTAATTCGCTTATCTCCAGCCATACTTCCTACCTGATGACAATCAACACATTTTATTCCGGCATTTAAATGCACGTCTTTTTTTGGATTAAAATCGGCTCCCCGCTTTTTATAACCCGGCTTGGCATGACACCACAAGCAAGCCTGATTTTGGGGCTCCCGGGTAATAATAGGCTCAAGCGTACCGTCAGGATTAAACATCTCGACATTATAACTTACTTCAACCGTTTTGTTTTCAGCAACAGAACCCTTTACAGTACCCAAACCGGAACCTGCAAGAGCAGCATATTTATAATTGAAATTATTAATTTGTTTTATCCGTTCATTATTGTTGTACTGAGGAAGATGGCAAATATAACAATCGGCTTCAATTACACCGCTCGCCATCCATTTGGCTTTATAATAATCACCATCGAACTTGTTTATTGCCCCATCAGAAAAACCAAATTTTGTGTCTGACATCACCTTATCGTAACGTAATCCATTTCGGTCGTATTCCAGAGAACCGCCACCAGGATGACACACTCCACATTTGTTTACAAAGGTGTATGAAGTAAGATCAATAAGTTTTTCATTTGTATTTTCTTTTGTAGAAAGGTATGAATATAATGGAGCTGGAGAACACCAGTTTCCACCATAGTTTCCCGGATGCGAAACCCATTTTGCTTTATTCGTTAGTGAGCTATCAACTTGCTCATCCTTTCCTTGTTGAAAATGGTAGCCCATTGTTATTGTTTCATAATCGTGGCATTTCCCACAGCTTTGTTTGGGCGAATAGGGTTTGTCAACATTTTTACCAGAGGCAGGATTGATTGTGTCTCCGTCCTCAGTTAACAGGTAGTATGGTGGACACACTCCGGTTGCCGAAACTTCTTTTTGAATCTCAGGAAATTTTTTTGGCTCATCGTTCCTGATTAAAACTATAGTGATTACCGAAAGGGCACTCAAAATAATTAAGAGGATTAAAGGAAAAAAAAACTGTTTCATAATTTTAGGTTTATATTTAAATAAGCGTTGAGAATCATTTATATTGCTGCAATAATGGATTTTAGGACAAATACTTTGATTGTAAAAACTATTATTACACCCAATTTTTAATTTTTTTAAATGTTAAGATATTTATTAAATAATAGTTGAGCTTCTTTCCAATTCTCTTTATTAATGCAATATTTAATTTTTGGCAATTCAATTTCTCCTTGAATCAAACCTGCATTCTTTAGTTCCTTTAAATGTTGTGAAAGAGTTGACTTAGCAATTGGAAGTTCCTCAGTAAGGTTGCCACTATAACAACAGTTTTGTTTCGACAGTAATTCAAGCACATACATTCGTATTGGATGCCCCATTGCTTTTGCGTAACGGGCAATTTTTTTCTGATCTTTAGTGATAATTTCTATTTTCGTCATTATAGTTCGTTAAATTGCGAACAAAGATAAATGTATTATTTAATTGTGCAAAAAAAATCTCACTTTGTGGGGCTAGACGGAAAAGAATTAAACCATACCTCACTGGTAGGTTGGGTTTTTGCTTGATTTAACAAGTTTTAACAAAATCTTTTCATATATTTGTTGCAACACATAATGTTTTAACATACTTTTGTGCTTTAAAATTATTAAACTAATAAAACAAAAAATGGAAACTAAACAACTTTTAAAAGAAAGACGCTCAGTGAATTTCTTTGATAAAAACAAAGAACTTGATAATACAATCTTAAAAGAAATTATAAATCTGGCTGTTTTAGCACCATCCGCTTTTAATCTACAGCCATGGAGAATAATAGTAGTTAAAACACAGGATAATAAGAAGAAACTTTTTGATTTGGCAAATAAACAGGAAAAGGTTTTAGAAGCTTCTGTAAATCTAATTATCGTTGGAAATAAAGAAGCTTATTCCGATTCAAATCCGGTTTGGGCAGAAATGCTACAAAGTGTTGGCGGAAACCAACAAATGGTTGACGGAGCAAAACAAGCAGCTAAATATCTCTATGGTTCAAGTGATGAAAGAAAACTCAAATTCGCAGAAAGTAATGCCGGTTTATTTGGAATGTCGATAATGACATCAGCAAAAGAATTTGGAGTTGATTCTCACCCAATGAGTGGAATTGACTTCGATGGTATTCATAAAGAATTTGGATTAAATGAAGGAGAAATAGTCGTGATGAATATTTGCCTTGGATATTCTGATAAAACAAAGCCATTATATCCACGTCGTCCCCGCTTGCTCTTTGATGAAATTTCAACAATTGTCTAAAAAATACACCAAATGAATACTAAGATAAAAATCGAAATGTTTTACACTCTTACATGTCCGAATTGCAGGATTTTAAAACGAATGCTTGATGAAGTATTGCCTGAATTCGGAGATAAATTTGAAGTGAAAAAGAGCCTTGCAAATTCACCTTTTGGAATGCTAAGAACAATGAAATTAGGTATTCATGCTGTGCCGGCACTTTTAATTAATGATGAAGTTATCTTCAGAAGCGTACCAACAAAAAAAGAATTAATAAATAAACTTAAAATCTATTAAAATGGAAACAAAGAAAAAACTAAGATGTCCGCTTGGAGTTCCCGGAGGAATTATTGCCACCTTAATTGGTCTGGTAGGAATAATATTTTATAGTATGAATTTCGAATGGATGGGCTTGATTACATCAATCGCATTATTCTTGCTTGGTGGACCTTTTGTGAGAGTAACAATGATGGTTCATTCGGCAAACGACCGTTTGGATGAATTAGAAAGCAAATTAGGAAAATAAAATTTCAATGAGCAAAATGTGGAATAGCCGCTATTCACAAGATGAATATGTGTATGGTGAAGAGCCAAATGCCTTTTTTAAAGAGCATATTCTTCAGCTTCAGCCCGGCAAAATATTGTTGCCGGCTGAAGGTGAAGGCAGAAATGCAGTATTTGCCGCTAAAATTGGCTGGGAAGTTTTTGCTTTTGACAGCAGTTCCGAAGGGAAAAAGAAAGCCGAAAAATTAGCATTAAAGAATAATGTTTCGATTAACTATGGCATTGCATCATACGAAGATGCAATGTTTGAAGAAAATTCTTTCGATCTGATTGCTCTTATTTATGCACATAGCCCAAGCAGACAAGCAAACCATCAAAAATTAATAAAGTTTTTAAAACCGGGTGGAATTATTCTACTTGAAGGATTTTCGAAGAATCAAATCAAAAATAATACCGGTGGACCGAAAAATATCGAACTGCTATTTTCGAAGGAAGAATTGCAGAATGATTTCGCTTACTTGCCGGAAAAGAAAATTTGGGAAGAAGAAATTTTTCTGAATGAAGGCAAACACCATAAAGGAAAAGCATCGGTTATACGCTTAATTGGTAAAAAAATAACTAATACACTATTAAAATAAATGAAAACAAAAAGAATAAATTTATTAGTGATTTTAGGATTGATGTCCTTAATCACAATGATGTCATGCTCGAAAGATGATGACAAATCAACGGAAAAAAACAAAATACAAACACAAATTCAAAATATTATACAGTCAGGAACATGGAGAATCGCTTATTTTAATGATTCAGGAAGTGATGAGACAAGTAATTTTACAGGATTCAACTTCACTTTTGGAGATAATAATGCTTTAACAGCAATTAAAAATACTACCACATATAATGGCATTTGGAACATTACCGATAGCAATAGCAATGACGACACCAAAGATGATTTACATTTTAATATCAACTTCAACCTGACAAATGAATTTGAAGATTTAAATGACGATTGGGAAATAAAGTCCTATTCTGAAAACATGATTGAATTAATTGATGTCAGCGGAGGAAATGGCGGAACAGATTATTTAACTTTTGAAAAGAACTAAATGAAAATAGAAGACGAAGTAAGAGGACATTTCAGGAGTGAGTATCATAAAGGTACGATTAATCTGATTTTCACAGTCAAACAGTTTAGTTATAACTTTTTGCAATCTCTGAAAAAACATGGATTAACCGAACCACAATACAATATTTTAAGAGTATTAAGGCGATTTAGTTCAAACGGCTCTGTTTCTATTGGATTTTTAAAAGAGCGAATGCTTGATAAAAATTCTGACGTAAGCAGAATAGTTGATAAACTTTACGAAAAGAAATTAATTGACCGAAAAGAAAACTCAAACGACAGAAGACAAAAGGACATTGAAATCACAGATGCAGGGTTGGCAATGTTAGCCAAAATGGACGATTGCGAAAAAGAAACTGATACTGTTTTAAAAAATCTTACTTTAGAAGAAGTGAAGGAATTAAACCGACTATTGGATAAAATAAGAAGTAAAATTTAAATTATGCAGATAAAAGCTAACACTCCGGAAGAATATATTGCACAATTGCCAGAAGAAAGAAAGCAGCTAATAAGTAAGTTAAGAAGACTAATTAACGAAAATCTTCCCGAAGGATTTAAGGAAGAAATGAATTATGGAATGATTGGTTGGGTTGTACCTCACTCTATTTATCCTGCCGGATATCACACTGACCCAAAACAACCTCTTCAATTTATTAATTTGGCTTCTCAAAAAAATCATATTGCTGTTTATCATATGGGAGTTTATGCAAATCCTGAATTATTAAAATGGTTTACCGAAGAATATCCCAAACATTGTAAGCGAAAGTTGGATATGGGCAAAAGTTGCATTCGCTTTAAAAAAATTGAAGAAATTCCTTACGAATTAATTGGTGAGCTTGTAACAAAAGTGAGTTTAGATGAATGGGTTGGAATTTATGAGAAAAATTTTAAGAATTAGTTTTTTTTAATTATATGATAATGAGTCTTAAATGCCTAAATTAATAAATCACAACATATAAAAAGTATTTATTTGGAGTTGACAGTATGGAATGTTTTCTAATTTTGACTAAAAATCAATTTTATGAAGAGATCACTATTGTTTTCTATTATTTTTTTTATTTGTTTATCAAGTTTTTCACAAAATAATGACTTGATTGATTCACTCAGAAAAGTTATAGCTACTGTTGAAATGAACAATAACAAACCATGTTCGGCAGATACTGGAAGAATTAATGCTTATTTAAGTTTAGCAGTAGAAATACGGAAAGCTTCACCTGATTCTGCTCAAAAATTAAATTTTAAAGCTAAAGAAATTGCAGAAAAACTATTAGAATCAAATCCATCTAAAAGCATTAAAAGTAGTACAAATAAATATCTTGCAAAAACATTAAATAATATAGGGAACATATTTACGAAGCAAGGTAATATTTACGAAGCATTGAATTGCTATCACAAAAGCCTGAAAATCAGCGAAGAAATTGGTGATAAAAAAGGAATTTCTGATTCATATAATAACCTTGGTAATATTACTAAAAATCAAGGTGATATACCAAAAGCTCTGGATTATATATTGAAAAGTTTATCCATTAGTGAAGAATTAGGCGACAAAAGAGGAATGGCAAGGACATATAACAACCTTGGATTGATATATTTTAATCAAGAAGAAACGGATAAAGCCATGGAATATCATCATAAAAGTTTAAAAATTAAAGAGGAAATTGGGGATAAAAAAGGTATGGCAAAGAGTTTAAATAACCTTGCTGTAGTTTATAAAGAAATTGGCGAAACAGCAAAAGCATTAGAGTATAATTTGAATAGCTTAAAAATCAAAGAGGAACTTGAAGATATTGATGGGATTGCAACTTCATACAATAATCTTGGTGATGTGTATAATGAGCTGAATGATTTTCCAAAAGCAATAGAATGCCTTCATAAAAGTCTGAAAATTTTAAGCGGTCATAACAATAAAAAAGGAATGTGCTTAAGTCTTTATTTGCTAGGGATGACTTATCAAAAACAAAAAAACATAAAAAATGCTAAAATATACAGCAAACAAGCTTATCAAATAAGCAAAGAACTTGGTTTTCCTATTGAAATTGAACTGGCAGCTTCGCTAATGAAGGAAATATCAATAATGGAAGGTAATTATAAAAAAGCCTTTGAATATTATCAGGAGGAAATTCAAATGCATGATAGCATCCAAAGCGATGAATTCTTAAATGAGATAACACGACAACAAACTAAACACGAATATGAAAAGCAAATGGCTGTTGACAGTGTTGCCTATGCTAAATCCATACAGATAAAAGATCTTGAGTTGGCTAAATCTCAACAAGAAAAAGAAAAACAAAAAGTTGTGATTTTTGCCTTTATCGGCGGGTTCATAGTAATACTTGTTTTTCTGATTATTGTATTGCGTTTATTCTTGCAAAAGAAAAAGGCAAACCGAATTATTACCGAAAAGAATGTATCTCTTAATAAAGCAAATATTGAAATTCAATTACAAAAGAAAGAAATCGAGATACAAAGGGATGAAATTACAGAACAGCATAATGAAATAGTTCAACACAGGGATATTATTCTTCAGCAGAAAGAAAAAATTGAAGACAGTATTCAATATGCAAAAAGAATTCAAAATGCTGTTTTGCCAAATATTAATTATGCAAATTCAATACTTGGAGAACACTTTATTATTTTTAATCCTAAAGATGTAGTTTCAGGTGATTTTTACTGGGCTACACAAGTTAAAGATTGGGTAATTTTAACTGTTGCTGATTGCACCGGTCATGGGGTTCCCGGTGCCTTTATGTCGATGTTGGGTGTTTCTTTCCTTAATGAAATTGTTCAGAAAAATGAAATAACAAATGCTGCTTTGGTACTAAACAAATTGCGTGCTTCAATAATTGAAGCATTAAAACAAACAGGTGAAGATGGAGACCAAAAGGACGGGATGGATATTACACTTGTTGCTATAAACACAGAAAATAAATTATGCTATTGGGCTGGTGCAAATAACCCGTTATGGTTGATAAGAAACTCAAATCTAAACAAAGATTATAAGAATATTACGGACGTTATTGAGGTAATTAAACCCGATAAAATGCCAATATCTGTTCATATACAAATGACAGATTTTACAAATCATACTATACAATTATTTGAGGGAGACAAACTTTATCTGTTTTCTGATGGGTTTGCCGATCAGTTTGGCGGTCCTAAAGGAAAAAAGTTTATGTCTGCTGCTTTTAAAAAGCTTATTGTTGAAACATCACACATGCCAATGATTGAGCAAGGAAAACATTTGGAAAAAGCCTTCAAACAATGGATTAGTTACGAAGGTGAAAAATTTGAACAATTAGATGATGTTACGGTTATTGGTTTAAAGATATCATAAATCTTAAAAATTATTGGCTTTTCCAATTAATTTAATAACAGTTACCGGCTTCTGATAAAATGAAAATATTTGCGAAACTCATTGAAAATCCCACTTTTCATCGATTATATATTTTTACGAACCATAACTTCTTGCAATCAAACACAAGAGAAAAACAACACTATGAATACAATAGAAAATAAATTCACAAATAAGCTTATTCACGAAAGCAGCCCATATTTATTACAACATGCCCATAATCCCGTAAACTGGTATCCATGGGGAAAAGAAGCCTTGAACAAAGCCAAAAAAGAAAACAAATTGATTGTTGTGAGCATTGGATATGCAGCTTGCCATTGGTGTCATGTGATGGAACACGAAAGTTTCGAAAACGAAGAAGTTGCAAAGTTTATGAATGAGAATTTCATAGCAATAAAAGTTGACAGAGAAGAAAGACCCGACATCGACCAGGTTTATATGGATGCTGTTCAGTTGATTACAGGAAGTGGCGGATGGCCACTGAATTGCATTACTTTGCCGGATGGAAGACCCATTTATGGTGGAACTTATTTTCAAAAAGCAAAATGGATTGATATGCTTTCTCAGGTAAATACCTTTTTCGAACAAAACCCTGAAAAGGCAGAACAGCAAGCAAAATTACTTACTGAAGGAGTTCAATCAAATGAAATTATAGTCGCTAATTCAGAACAAGCAGAATTTAAAATAAGTGATTTGAATACTGTTTTCGATAACTGGAAAAGTAGCATTGATTATGAAGATGGCGGACACAAAAGAGCACCAAAATTCCCGATGCCTGTTGGTTATCAATTTTTGCTTCATTATCATTATCTGACTCAAAACAATGATGCATTAAAAGCTGTAACAACAACTCTTAATAAAATGGCAGATGGCGGAATTTATGACCAAATTGGTGGTGGATTTTCACGCTATTCAGTTGATGCATATTGGAAAGTACCACATTTTGAAAAAATGCTTTATGATAATGCTCAACTTGTAAGTCTTTATTCAACAGCATATCAAAAGACTAAAGACCCAAAATACAAAATCATTGTAGAAGAAACTTTAGAGTTCATTCAAAGAGAATTAACTTCTGAAGAAGGTGGATTCTATTCTTCTTTAGATGCTGATAGCGAAGGTGAAGAAGGCAAATTTTATGTTTGGACAAAAAGCGAATTGCAAAAATCATTAGGTGAGAAAGCTGATTTAGTAATTGATTATTATAATGTTACAGATGATGGAAATTGGGAAGATGGACAAAATATTTTGTTTAAATCTGATAATAATAAAAAGATAGCAGCGAAATATAAAATCACAGAAGAAGAATTAGCCATAAGAGTTTCAGATGCAAAGAAAATATTACAGGAAGTAAGGTCAAAAAGAATTCGCCCGGGGCTTGATGATAAAATTCTTACTTCATGGAATTCTCTTATGCTTAAAGCTTATGTTGATGCTTACAGGGTTTTTGATAAAAAAGAATATTTGGAAATAGCATTGAAAAATGCCGAATTTATTAACACAAAACTCAAGGTATCAGACGGAAGATTAAACAGGAACTATAAAAACGGTAAAGCATCAATCAATGCATTTTTAGATGATTATGCCTTCACAATTTCTGCTTTTATTTCATTGTATCAAGCCACATTTGATGAAAAATGGCTTAATGAAGCACAACAATCAACAAACTATACTCTTGAACATTTTTATGATAAAAAAAGTGGAATGTTTTATTATACTTCCGATATTGATGTAGCCTTGATTGCTCGCAAAATGGAAATTTCTGATAACGTAATTCCATCATCGAATTCTGAAATGGCTAAAAATCTATTCATCTTGGGTCATTATTTTTATAAAGATGATTATATCAACAACGCAAAACAAATGCTAAACAATGCAAAACAAAATGCTTTAAAAAGTGGAGCTTATTATGCAAATTGGGATATTTTAATGGCTTGGTTTGCCAGCAATCCTTATGAAGTTGCAATTGTTGGAAAAGATTTCGAAACCAAAAGAAAAGAATTTGACACACAGTATTTGCCTAATGTTTTTTTGTTGGGAGGAAAAGATGGAGGGAATTTAACTTTGCTCCAAAATAAATTAGTGGAAGGTCAAACTACTATTTATGTGTGTCAAAATAAATCATGCAAACTTCCCACTATAGATTTCAAAACAGCCATCGAACAAATATCTGAATAAATTGATTGAAAGGTGTTTTCAAACAATCTTGTTTGCCTACATATTTAATTTTCTACATTTATGTTTTGCCTAATTAAAATAAGGTTTTATATTTGCTCGGGCAATAACAAAAGCACAAAACTTTCATTTATAATTGATAATCAAATTTTTGCGGCATATGCCGGCACATAAATATATTTATAAATAAAAAATCCATAAACAACAATTAATACAATAAGCATGAAAAAAATATTCACAACAATCATTCTGATTATTTTCTTTGCAACAGGTTTTTCCCAAATAACCGATGTGGAAAAAAAATTAAAAACTATAAAAACCGACACAGCTGATGGTTGGAAAAAAGGAGGAACAATAACACTTAACCTAACTCAAGTTTCGCTATCAAATTGGTCAGCAGGTGGGCAAAACACAATTTCAGCAAATGGGCTAATAAATTTGTTTGCTACGTATAAGAAAGAAAAAGGTGTATGGGAAAATTATTTAGATATTGGTTATGGTTCAATAAAACAAAGTGAGAATCAAAAATGGTGGAAATCTGATGATAAAATTGATTTAACATCTAAATATGGCCAAAAGGCATTTTCAAACTTTTATTATGCTGCATTACTAAACTTTAAAACACAAATGGATGCCGGATATAAATATCCTGATGACAGTACAAAAATTTCTGATCTTCTTGCTCCGGGTTATTTGGTTGCTGCAATAGGTATGGATTATAAACCAAATGATAATTTAACTGCATTTTTTGCACCTATAACAGGAAAAACCACTTATGTGAATGATTTGGAACTAGCTGATGCCGGTGCATATGGGGTTGAGCCAGCTGTTTATGACACTGCCGGAAATATGCTTAGTAGAGGGAAAACTCACCGTAATGAATTTGGTGGTTACATACGTTTATTCTATAAGCTTGATGTTATGAAAAATGTAAACTTGACAACTAAATTAGACTTGTTTTCCAATTATCTTGAAAATCCACAAAACATTGATGTAAGCTGGGAAGTTCTGGTTTCTATGAAAATTAACAAATACATTTCCGCAACAATAACAACTCATTTGCTATACGATGATGATACTGATATTGCCATCGAAACTGATGCCGCCGGTAAACCAATTAAGGTTGGTCCCAGAACACAGTTCAAAGAAGTTCTTGGAGTTGGATTTTCTTATAAATTTTGACAATTAATAACTAAAAAACAAACATTATGAACACAGAAGAAATTATTAAACAACTTACTGCAATTGCAGTTGAGTATGGCCCAAAATTAATTGGAGCTATAGTGGTTTTTATTATTGGTCTTTGGATTATCAAAGCAATTACTAAAGCTTTTAGTAATATGTTAGATAAAAGAAAATCAGATGCAACTCTAAAACCTTTTCTAAAAGGAATTGTCAACACACTATTAAAGGTCTTGCTTGTTGTTAGCGTGTTGGGTATGGTGGGAATTCAAATGACTTCTTTTATTGCAATTTTGGGTGCAGCTGGTTTGGCAGTAGGCTTGGCTCTTTCCGGCACTTTGCAAAATTTTGCAGGAGGAGTGATGATTCTGATTTTTAAACCATATAAAGTGGGGGATTTTATTGATGCCCAGGGCTATATGGGAACAGTTAGTGAAATTCAACTTTTCAACACAATTCTAAAAACCGTGGATAATAAAACAATAATTATCCCTAATGGAGGCTTATCTACTTCCTCGATGACAAACTTTTCAACCGAAGAAAAACGAAGAGTTGACTGGACTTTTGGAATTGCTTATGGCGATGATATTGACAAAGCAAAAGCTGTAATTAAAAAATTATGTGATGCTGATTCAAGGATTTTAAAAGAGCCTGAAGTGTTTATTGCTGTTTCTGCACTAGCTGATAGTTCGGTGAATTTTGCTGTCAGGGCATGGGTTTTGGCTTCAGATTATTGGGGTGTTTTCTTCGATATGAATGAAAATATTTATAAAACTTTCAACAAAGAAGGAATTAACATACCATTTCCTCAAATGGATGTGCATATGCATAAAGAGTAAAAAAATATAAAATCACAAATAATTCACAAACACCAATGTCTGAAATTCCAAAGCAGACTTTCTACAAATAGTGTTTATACTAAGGAAGATTGTTTGCACATATCATAATTTTGGAATTTGAATATTAAAATTTTGGAATTTATTTGTCATTTGTTTTTTCTAAGAATTTTTCATAATACCTTTTTTTCTACTTCAACATTTATTCTTATCTTGCGTTCCCTTTTTATGAGAACTTACATACTGATATTGACTTTATTTTTGGTGATTAACAATCTTGCAGGACAAGTTGTTATTCCTGTTGATACGACTAAACAAGAAGAATATGTTTTGGCGGATGACGACCCAATTGCTGCAATGCTTGATAGCCTTCTCGAATCAAAATTCTATAAGTTTAATATTTCACAAGACAAAAAATCAAAGCATAAATATGAATATAGCGTTGATTCAGTTCCTGAGTTTACGGACTCTATTTATAAACTTCGTATTGAATATTTGAATGAAAATTCGCCTTTTAAATTTGTTTATAATGAAGATGTTCAGCATTATATTGATTTGTATGCATCAAGAAGAAGAAAACTTGCTGAACGGGTTTTGGGTTTAAGTCAATTATATTTTCCTTTGTTTGAAGAGCAACTTGATAAATTTAATATTCCACTTGAAATTAAATATTTAGCAATAATTGAATCTGCTCTTAATCCAACAGCAGTTTCTCGTTCAAGAGCTGTTGGTCTTTGGCAGTTTATGCTTGGCACCGGAAAAATCTATGGGCTTGAGTTCAATTCTTTTGTTGATGAAAGAAGCGACCCTTATAAATCAACTGTTGCTGCTTGTAAACACTTGAGCTATTTGTATGATATTTATGGTGATTGGTCAGTTGTTCTTGCTGCCTATAATGCCGGCTCAGGAAACGTAAACAGGGCAATTAAACGTTCGGGTGATGCAACAAACTATTGGGAAATAAGACAATATCTACCAAAAGAAACCAGGAATTATGTGCCCGGATTTATTGCTATGTCATACGTTATGAATTATTACAAAGAGCATAATATTCAGCCAAGAGAACAAATTATTAAATATGGCGAAATTGATACAGTTACAATTACACAGAATTTAAGTTTTGAACAGATTTCGGAATTTCTGAAAATTCCTGTTGATGAATTGCACTATTTAAATCCTGCATATCTAAAAAGTATTATTCCTGCTTCTGAAGAAAAATTATACACTCTTACATTGCCAAAATCCTACATAGCTGACTTTGTTAATAATGAAAAGGAACTGTATTCTTATCGCACTGTTGAACAACAAAAATTTGAAGAAAAGCTAATGAACTCTTTAGCCTGGAAACTTGGAGCCAATAAAGGAATTCATACTGTTAAAAGGGGTGAAAGTTTAAATGTTATTGCCAACAAATATCAATGTTCGGTTTCAGAAATTAAAACATGGAATAATTTAACAAAAAACATGATACATCCCGGGCAAGAGTTAATTGTTTATATACCGTAATTTCACAATTTTCGTAAATTTGTTTACCCATTATTTAAATTATTTAAGGCTTGATAAATCAGGAAACAATACAAACAATTATTGAAACCGCAAGAGTTGAAGAAGTTATTGCTGAGTTTGTGACACTAAAGAAACGTGGAGTGAACCAAATAGGTCTATGCCCCTTTCATAATGAAAAAACTCCATCATTTACTGTTTCGCCTGCTAAAGGTATTTATAAGTGTTTTGGTTGTGGAAAGGCCGGAAATGCTGTTAATTTCCTTATGGAACATGAGCATTATTCTTACCCTGAAGCCTTAAAATATCTGGCGAAAAAATACAATATTGAAGTTGAAGAAGAAGAGCAAACACCCGAACAAATTCAGGCATTAAACGAAAAAGAAAGCCTTTATCATGTTTCAACCTTTGCTGCCAACTATTTTGCTGAAAATTTAAAAAATAAAGAAGAAGGAAAAGCTATTGGCCTTAGCTATTTTAAAGAACGTGGTTTTAGTGAAGAAACAATTGAAAAATTTCAACTTGGATATTGTATCGACAGTTGGGATGATTTCACCGCTTATGCTTTAAATAATGGTTATAAACTTGATTATCTAGCCACAACCGGATTAACCATCAAGAAGGATAATAAAGCCTATGACCGTTTCAGGGCAAGGGTTATGTTTCCAATTCATAATTTATCAGGCAGAGTAATTGGTTTTGGTGGAAGAACACTTTCTTCAGATAAAACTAAACCGAAATATGTTAACTCACCTGAGTCGGAAGTTTATAATAAAAGCAAGGTTTTATACGGCATTTATTTTGCTAAAAATGCTATCTTAAAAAAAGATAATTGCTTTTTAGTAGAAGGATATACTGATGTTATTTCATTAAATCAGGCAGGTGTTGAAAACGTTGTTGCTTCTTCAGGAACATCTTTAACAACAGATCAAATAAGGCTGATAAAACGATTTACGCCAAATATTACAATGCTGTTTGATGGCGACCCGGCAGGATTAAAAGCTTCTTTCAGAGGAATCGATATGATTTTGGAAGAGGGGATGAATGTTAAAATTGTCCTGTTTCCTGATGGCGAAGACCCTGATTCTTATGCAAAAAGTCATAGTTCCTACGAACTTGAAAAATTCATTACTGATACTGCCGACAATTTTATCCTCTTTAAAACAAATCTTTTGCTTAAAGAGGCTTCAAACGACCCCGTGAAAAAGACTTCTTTAATAAAAGAGATTGTAAATACTATTGCAGTTATTCCTGATGCTATCTCCAGGACGATTTACATCCGGGAGTGTGGAAGTCTTCTGAACATCAAAGAGCAAACTTTGATGAATGAGCTTAATAAAATTTTAAGAAATAAATTTGTTAAGAAACATCCGGCTATTCAAAAAGATGATCTACCTGATTTAACAGCTCCCAAGCAAGAGCAATTTATTGTTGATGATGCATCTGATGTTTTGGAAAAGTTTATTGTCAGGCTTTTACTTAATTTTAGTCATCGTGAAATTATCACTGAGTTTAATTATACATCTAATGATAAAACTAAATTTAAGGACAATACAGAGATTGAAAGAAGGAATGTTTGTGAGTTTATAGTGAATGATATTAACCATGACAAAATTGAATTTAAAAACCCTATTTATAAATTTGTTTTTGACGAATACACAAAATCTATTGCCTCAATAAACGAAAGTTCTCCTGATGAAAATAAACTGATAAGATTGAAAGATAAGTTAATTGTTAACGAAAATCAGGATATCAGAAAAGTAGTAATTGAGTTGATAATTTCGCCTTATAACCTTAGCGAAAATTGGATAAAACTTCATGATATTCACGTGCCAACCGAAGAAAACGAAAAAATTCTGTCAAATGAAGTTATCAATACGCTTTATTCGTTTAAAAGTAAATTCGTAGAAGAAAAAATCTCTGACCTTAGAGAAGAAGTTAAAAACTTAGGTGATGATAATTATGAGTTTTTAATGCAACAAATAAGGAGCTTACTTGAGGTGAAAAAAGCAATTAATGATAAGCTTGGGAGAATAGTGACCAAGTAAGGTTTTCGATTTCCAATTATTTCCAATATTCTATATATTATTTTTTCTGCTGAGCATAAGCCGCATTTAGATTGTTTTTTGCATTTTGAAAGTCAGGTGTGATTTCTAATGCTTTTTTGAAATATTCAATAGCTTTATCGTAATCCCCCTGCATTGCATAATTGTAGCCATATTGATTGTAGATACTTGAAATTTCAGGATTTCTTGATAGAGACATATTAAAAACTTTTTCATCATAGGATGATAAATCAATATTCTCAACACCAAGCTCAGCGAGTTTTTTGATTTCTTGTTTTGCTTTTTCATCCAAAAACAAATAATAATCGCGTTTAAGCATTCCGCTATAACATTTTTTTAAAGTGTAGCTGTTTTCAAGAGCTTTATCAAATGCATCTGCAGCCCCTTTCCATTGTTTTGTGTTGTTTAGAAGTTCTCCGATTTTTTGATATACACTGAGTGAGAAAGGTGAAATCTCAGCAGATTTAATATAATATTCAATTGCCATTTCAGGATTTCCACTTTTATCAAAAATTTCAGCAATGTTGAAGTAAGTAGCATCATGAAGTATGTTTTCATAAGTTAATGCTTTTTCAAGGTGTGTAAGAGCAGTTTTAAAATCCCCTAAATTTTTATAAGCAATCCCCATATTTGAATAGGCCTCAGCCAGATTTGGGTTTATTAAAATTGCTTTATTATATTGAGCAATTGCCATCTGATAATCATGATTATTCAAATAATAGTCACCATAATTTTTCATTGTTCTGGCTTCTGATTCTTGCCCAAACTTTGATATGTCTTTCAGCCAATTGGGGGAGTTTAACGAAATTATTCCAAAGATTATTAGAAGTAGATATATTCCAAAAATTACAAGACCGATGATTTTATTTACCTGGTCGGGCTGATTAATTGCTTTAGTGTTTTTCATTTTCTTCATTTTGTATTATGTATTAGAAAAACAACTTTTTTGTTTTCTTGCTTTAAGCGATTATAAACTTTACATGCTTCAGCAGTAGGGAGTATTATGACTTGTAATGCCCTTTTCTTCGTTGTATTATAAATAAATTGCGACTCTAAATCTTCCGGAAATCCCATTCTGCCTTTTTTGCTCTCGCCACAACCAATAACAAGAATATTTGAGGCTTTTGTAAACATAAACTTAATATCCATTTGGTTATAATCGATTTTTTTATCCACAAGACGAAAGCCTCCATTTTCAAATATTAAAATATCAAAATATGGTATTGGTATTCCCTTATAAACTGTAAGTCCGGTTTTGTTTAATGTAATATTTTTATTAATGTTTTTAGTAAAGGAAAAAATTTGGAGCAGGAATAGAATTCCAAATATTATTGAAAAAGCAATTTTTCCTGTTTTTGTTTGGGTTTTGTGAATAACAAAAAAGACGATAAGAAAAATTATAAGTGTAATGAAAATAATATTAAAACCATATTTAGCTTCTGTTAATAAAGAGCTGATAAAGAGCAAAATGTAGGTGAAAACTATTAACAATACTAATAATCCAAAAGGATTTTTAAAGTAATCTTTAATTTTCTTTTCCCTTATTTTCATTTCTTTTTTTGAAATCTCGGCATTATTAAAAATGAAAATTACTACAATTATCCCCATCAAAACACCCCATAAATCCTTTGCGATATCCGAAATATCAAAAACTCTGCTTGATAATAATATTTGAATAGCCTCATCAAATGTTGAAATTAATAAAGCTCGTAAATAAATTGAATAAATTATTTTTGACTTGCTGAAGTTTCTATTTAAAAATACGCGGTAGGCAAGAACAGCAAAAATACCATATGCAAAATAATGCCAATTGTGTTGAAGGTCGTAAAATGAAATATTTAAAAAGTAATCAGTAGATTGCTGACCTAAAAACCACATTAGTAATATTACTAGCCATATAAATACTTTTTTTCGGCTATAGCTTTTCCGAAATTTTATAATTAAAAGAACTATAAAAACAATAAAAGTTGAAAGCACAAACGGGATTTCTATTGCTCCAACATTAAATGAAAGATGCGAAAACAATCCTACAGCATCTTGTAAATAATTCTGTAACAGTAAAAAAGGAGTAAATATTAATAAAAGGCTAAATAAAAATAGATTTAGTTTTGCTGAAAATAATCTAGGCATAATTGATAATCAAGGTTTAATTATGTGTCAAAATTCAATTTATCGTAAAACTAAATATTATTTTCGAATACTATCGTTTAGTTCTAAAAAACTTTTTCAACAATTCAGAACATTCATCATTTAAAATTCCTTTAATTACTTCTGTTTTTGGATGTAGAATATTTTTCTTCAATAAGGAATATCCACGTTTTTCGTCAGATGCTCCATAAACAATTTTACCAATTTGTGCCCAGAATGCTGCACCGGCACACATTACACAAGGTTCTAAGCTTACATAAAGCGTACATTCATTTAAATACTTACTTCCAAGATTATTTGTTGCAGAAGTAATTGCCTGCATTTCGGCATGAGCAGTAACATCATTAAGTCTTTCAGTGAGGTTGTGTGCTCTGGCGATAATCTGGTTTTCACAAACAATTACTGCACCAACCGGAACTTCATCCAAATCAAATGCCTTTTGAGCTTCTTTTAAAGCTTCAGACATGAAATACTCATGCGATTTTTCAAGAATTGACATAAGGCAAAAGTACGATTTCAATTAAATAATACCAAAATCACTAAGCATAATTAAAAAGTACAATTTCATTTTTATTCTATTTTGAATTCTTAACTTCGCAACTTATAAAACTTTGAAATATGTTACGTACTCATAATTGCGGTGAATTAAAAATTTCGAACATTGGCGACAATGTAACTTTATGTGGCTGGATACAGAAATCCAGGGATTTAGGAGGAATGACCTTTATTGATTTAAGGGATAGATACGGAATTACCCAGGTGGTTTTTAATATGGAAGTAAATTCAGATTTGTGTGAGAAAGCCAGAAAATTGGGACGCGAATTTGTCGTTTGCATAAAAGGTAAGGTTGACGAAAGAAGCAATAAAAACCTAAAAATTCCTACAGGGGAAATTGAAATAATTGCCGATTCGTTTGAAATACTTAATAAATCAAAGATTCCACCATTTACTATTGAAGATAATACCGATGGAGGTGATGAATTAAGAATGAAATATCGCTATTTGGACCTTAGAAGAAATTCAGTCAGAAAAAATATTGAGCTAAGGCACAGAATGTCGCATGAAGTTAGAAATTATATGAATTCGCTTGATTTTTATGAAATCGAAACTCCTTTTCTAATAAAATCAACACCCGAAGGAGCAAGAGATTTTATTGTTCCATCAAGAATGAATCAGGGAACTTTTTATGCTCTGCCACAATCGCCACAAACTTTTAAGCAACTGCTTATGGTTTCGGGTTTTGATAAATATTATCAGATTGTGAAATGTTTCAGAGATGAAGATTTGCGTGCTGACCGTCAACCGGAATTTACTCAAATTGATTGCGAAATGTCATTTGTTGAGCAGGAAGACATCTTGCAAACTTTTGAAGGATTATGTGCACATTTATTTAAAACGGTTAAGAAAGTTGAACCCGAGCCATTTCAAAGAATTTCTTATGCCGATGCAATGAAATATTATGGTTCCGACAAGCCTGATATTCGTTTTGAAATGAAGTTTGTTGAGCTTAATGATGTGACTAAGGGAAAAGGTTTCCAGGTTTTTGATGACTCGGAATTAATTGTTGGAATTTGTGCAAAAGGCTGTGGAGAATACTCTCGCAAGCAACTTGATGCTTTAACTGTTTTTGTGAGAAAACCACAAATTGGAGCAAAAGGTCTTGTTTATGTGAAGCTTAACGAAGACGGAAGTTTCAAATCGTCTGTTGACAAATTCTATAGTCAGGATGATTTAAAATTATGGGCTGAAAAATTTAATGCTACTTCCGGTGACTTAATATTAATAATTTCAGGGGAAGCAAATCATAGCCGAAAAGCACTTTGTGAATTACGTTTGGAGATGGCTGAAAGACTTGAGCTGAAAGACCCTAAAAAATTTAGTCCATTATGGGTATTAGATTTTCCACTTTTAGAATGGGATGAAGAAAATCAAAGATATCATGCAATGCATCATCCTTTTACTTCACCAAAAATCGAAGATATGGACAAACTTGAGTCTAATCCGGCTGAAGTAAGAGCCAATGCTTATGATTTGGTTATTAACGGAGTTGAAATTGGTGGTGGTTCAATTAGAATTCATGATAAAGAACTTCAAAACAAAATGTTTAAAGCATTAGGTTTTACGGACGAACAAGCAAAAGAGCAATTTGGATTTTTAATGAATGCCTTTGAATATGGTGCTCCACCACATGGTGGAATTGCCTTTGGTTTCGACAGATGGTGTGCTTTGTTTGGTGGTTCAGATTCGATTCGAGATTATATTGCTTTCCCAAAAAACAATCAGGGAAAAGACCTAATGATTGATTCGCCATCCCGGGTTTCGGATGAGCAACTTAAAGAACTTAATATTACTATTACTCCAAAAGCGGAAAAATGATAAGTCCCGATTATCTTAAGAAAGGTGATAAAATTGCTATAATTTCAACTGCCAGGAAAATTTCACCAGAAGAGATTGAACCTTCTGTCAAAATTTTCGAAAGCTGGGGCTTAGAAGTTGTATTGGGAGAAAATCTTTTTTGGGAATACAACCAATTTGCCGGAAGCGACGAACAACGAACTTTCGATTTTCAACAAATGCTTGATGACCCCACAGTTAAAGCTATAATTTGTGCTCGTGGAGGTTATGGAACAGTTAAAATTATCGACAATATTGATTTTACAAACTTCATAAAAAATCCAAAATGGATAGTCGGTTATAGCGATATTACAGTTATTCACTCTCATATACATACAAAATTTGGTGTTGAAACATTGCATGCAACAATGCCTATAAATTTTCCCAAGGATAAATTGACCAATAATGCAGTTGAAAGTCTTCGAAAGGCATTATTTGGCGAAAAACTGAAATATGAATTGAAGCTATCTGAGTTTTCCCGAAAAGGAATAGTTGAAGCTGAAATAATTGGCGGAAATTTATCAATTCTTTATAGTTTAATTGGCTCGCCTTCTGACATTAATACTGAAGAAAAATTTTTATTTATCGAAGATCTTGATGAATATCTTTATCATATTGATCGAATGATGATGAACCTAAAAAGAGCCGGGAAATTGGAAAATATTGCAGGATTAATTGTTGGAGGCATGAGTGATATGAACGACAATGAAGTCCCTTATGGTAAAACTGCAAAGGAAATAATTGCAGAAATAATTGAAACTTATAATTATCCTGTTTTGTTCGATTTTCCTGCCGGACATATTGAAGATAACCGAGCTTTAATTTTGGGAAGAAATGCGAGACTTTCGGTTGGTGAAATAATGAGGTTGGAATTTTTATAGGTTTTATACAGGGCTAAATTTTATTTTTATGTGTTATGTTTATAGTCAATCGAAATAATAATTCTTTTTGTTAAATCTCCCCAATATCCATTGTCTATAAATAATTACTTAAAACCACGAAAGTGGTTAAATTTGAATAGCCATAGGTGAAACCTGTGGTTAAGAAGTGAAAATCTTATCAAGAATCCTAACGGGATTCAATAAAAATACAATTAACATGATTATAATAAGGTGTTTAACCCCTTCAGGGTTGACTGCTATTTGCTGTTTTGTTTCCCTGCACTTCGTACAAGGCTATTCATATTTAATCCCTGTCTTTGCCGGCCGGCAGGCTTTCAGGATTATTCAGTTTATGTAAAATTTGTTGTTAAATACTAAAAAAAATTCACATTTAATCAGGTTTTACAATAAAAACGAAATAAAATTTATCTAGCACATCAAAATATAATTTAGCCTTTTATGGGAGCTTTTTAAAATTTTATTATCTTTATTGTTGGATAATATTTATTGCTACTAATAATCATGGCAAAACACATCGAAATAGGTAAACAAGGAGAAGAGCTTGCCTTAGCGTACCTGAAAAAAAAAGGCTTTAAAATTCTCCATACAAATTGGCGTTTTGGCAAGGATGAAATTGATATTATTGCTAAAGATGGCGATTATCTTGTTGTTGTTGAAGTGAAAACACTTAGTTCAAATTATTTTCATGAACCTGAATTTGCTGTCAACAAAAAAAAACAAAGCTTCCTTATCCGTGCTGCCAATTCTTATATTTTCAAATATGACTATCATGGCGAAACACGTTTTGATATTGTCTCGGTAACTCTTACACCCAAAGGGGAACACATTTATCACATTCAGGATGCTTTTTATCCTATGGCTTAAGGCCTCTGGAGTTTGGAGTGCCTAGAGTTTGGAGTGCCTAGAGTTTGTAGTACTTAGAGTTTGTAGTGGCTAGAGTATTTAATTGATTGGAATTTTTGCATGCAATTTTTGAATATTGAAATTTAAGAAATTGAGATTTACCTGCCTGCATATAACCACTTCGGCGAAGGCAGGTTTGTAATTTGATGCTTGTGTTTTGTTCTTTTTAACTTTAGGCACTCCAAACTTTAGCTCACTCTAGGCACTTTTTCATAAACTTTAGGCACTCCAAACTCTAGCTCACTTTAGGCACTTTTTCATAAACTCTAGGCACTCCAAACTCTAGCTCACTTTAGGCACTTTTTCATAAACTCTAGGCACTCCAAACTTTAGTTCACTTTAGGCACTTTTTCATAAACTCTAGGCACTCCAAACTCTAGCTCACTTTAGGCACTTTTTCATAAACTTTAGTTCACTTTAGGCACTTTATTTCATACACAATTTCTTAGTATCTTTGTTGTTTACTTAATATACTATGGCAGATAACAAAAAATCATCGGGAAAAACAGGTAGTTCAAAGAACTTAAAACCCAAAAAGCATGGGGATTTCTCAAAATTTATTGACGAACAAAAGCGAAGATCACGAAAGACTCAAAAACCAAAGGTTGTAGATGAAATTTGGGAATCGAGATCAAAACCTAAACCAAGAGCAATAAAGGAAGAACGTTTTGCTAAAGAACCGATAAGACTTAATAAATACATAGCCAATGCAGGAATTTGTTCAAGAAGAGATGCTGATGAACTTATAAAAAATGGAGAGATAAAAGTCAATAATATTGTTGTAACTGAACTTGGAACAAAAGTAAATCCAGGGGATAAAGTTCAATACGGAAAAGAGATTTTAAAAGGCGAAGAGTTAAGATATGTGTTGCTTAACAAACCTAAAGGCTTTGTAACAACTATGGATGACCCACAAGGCAGAAAAACTGTTATGAGTTTAGTTGAAAAAGCATGTGAAGAAAGAATTTACCCCGTTGGCAGGCTCGACATGCAGACAACAGGTTTACTATTGTTTACAAATGATGGAGAATTAGCTAAAAAATTGACTCATCCAAAACATAGAAGTAAAAAGATTTATCATGTTGGTTTAAACAAAGATTTAACAAAAAACGACTACGAACAACTAATTTTAGGTGTTGAACTTGATGATGGTCCTGTTAAACTTGACGCTGTTGCATATATTGAAGATTCGAAAAGAGAAATAGGAATAGAGCTGCATTCAGGACGAAATAGGATTGTTCGTAGAATTTTTGAAAGCCTTGGTTATGATGTTGTAAAACTCGACAGGGTGGCTTTTGCAGGTTTAACTAAGAAAAACGTACCAAGAGGTAAATGGAGAGTATTGAATGAGCAGGAAGTTAATTTTTTGAAAATGATTAAATAAAAATTAGTACTTAGAGTGAGCTAAAGTGCCTAGAGTGCCTAAAGTTAAAAAAGCAAATAATTAGAAGCAGGTTTCGTTATAATTTGAAGAAAGAATTATTAATTAGAAATAGAAACTTGAAGTACTCCAGGCACTCCAAACTGTAGGCACTCCAAACTTTAAAAACTTAAACTTTGAAAAATATTCCAAAAAATAAGAAACTATTGAAAAGAGTAATTATTTCTCTTTCGATAATTCTTTTTGTGTTTATTGGAGTCGGTCTTGCCATATCATATCTCTATGAAGATAAGGTTAAAGAAATCATTAAAGCGGAAATCAATAAGCAAATTGATACTGAGATTGAAGTTGAAGAAATAGAATTTTCTGTAATTAAAAAATTTCCTTTCGCATCTTTAAGATTTAAAAATGTTGTTATTAAGGACGCTATCAAAAAAGGAGTCAAAGGCAACTTCCTTGAAGCATCTGATGTTTATCTCAAGTTCAGTATATTTAATTTATTCAGGAGCAATTATAAAATCACCAAAGTTGAAGTTGTTGATGCTTATCTGAAAATTATTGTTTATGATGACGAATCCGATAATTATCACATATTTAAAGCTAAATCAGACGAATCTTCGGAGTCTTTTGCTTTTAATCTTGAAAAGGTTTATTTCAAAAATGTAAAAACACTTTATTCAAATTTTGCTTCCGACCAGGAATATTTATTTATTGCCGAAAGTGCTTATGCAAAGGGTCAATTCTCAAGCGAAAACTATGTTTTGGCGATTAACGGTGACTTCTTTATAAATTATATTAAATCTGAAGATTATGTCATTATCAAAGAAAAGGAAGCACAAATTGACCTTCAAATGGATGTTGAAGCATCGAAAGACCTTTATAAAATAAATAAAGGAAAACTTAAATTAAGTCAACTTTCATTTGAAATTAACGGAGAAATAATCAATCTTGAAGAATCGACATTTCTCAATCTTGAAATAAAAGGGCAAGATTTCGATTTGCAATCATTAATTAGAGAATTGCCTGAAACTGAACAGGAATATTTGAAAAAATATAAAAGTCGAGGGGATTTCTTTTTTGCTATGACGATTAATGGGGATTTCGGTGGAAGTAAAAAACCACTTGTAATTGCAAATTTTGGACTTAACAAAGGCGAAATAAGTAATTCAAATTCATCAATCACGCTAAAAGAACTATCGTTTCAGGCAGAATATTCAAATGGCACAAACAGGAAATATAGCAGCAGTTATTTTAAAGTTAACAATTTAAAAGGAAAATTAAAGACCGGTTCAATTAGCGGAGATTTGATGTTAAACAACTTCAACCAACCCGAATTAGAAATTTCCAGTTCAGCAAAACTTGAATTGTCGGAATTGCTGGAGTTTATTAATATTGACACAATTACATCTCTTACCGGGCATCTGGAATTAAACGCAAATTTTAAAAGTATTCTAAATCTTGATGAAAATTTCACTGCAAAAGATTTTATTAACAGCAAAACATCAGGAAAAATAGTGCTTAAAAATGCAGGTTTTACTATTAAAAACGATCCATTAACTTATAAAGAACTAAACGGGAGTTTTGAATTTAATAATAATGATATTATTGTTAAAGAAATGACCGGAAAAATATTGAAAAGCGATTTTGAACTTAAAGGCTATTTCCGAAATGTTCTTCCATATTTATTTTTGTCGAACGAAAGACTTCAACTTAATGCAGAGTTGAAATCAGGATTTCTCGATTTAAATGAAATTCTAGCTGTTGATGACACAAAATCGGATACTACCTACAATTTTCAATTTTCACACAGGCTGGACGCCAAAATTAGTTTTAATGTTGACAAATTATCTTTTAGAAAGTTTGAAGCAAATGATTTAAACGGAAGCTTCAGGCTTAAAAATAAGCAGATGATAATTAATAAATTATCATTTAAATCGATGGATGGTAAAATTGAGACCAAAGGACTGATTGATGGAACACAGGAAAATAAACTTTTGTTTAGTTGCGATGGAATAATTTCAAATGTTGACATTGAAAAGCTTTTTTATCAATTCGAAGATTTCGGGCAATCTGACTTAACACATGCTAATTTGAGCGGACGACTCGATGCAGATGTCCAGTTTGTAGGAGTGTGGAGTTCATCACTAATGCCGGATTTAAATAGTATTTATTCTAATGCTAATATTACTGTTAAGAATGGTGAACTTAAAGATTATAAGACCCTTGAAGGACTTTCGAAATTTATTAAAGTCGAAGATTTGTCGCATATAAAGTTTGCAACACTTAAAAATCAAATCGAAATTAAAAATCAAATCATAAAAATGCCGATGATGGAAATTAATTCATCAGCAATAAATATCGTTGTATCAGGCACTCATTCTTTTAATAATGATATTGATTATCACCTTCAACTTTTGCTTTCGGATTTATTGGCAAAAAAGGCGAAAAAGCAAAATAGCGATTTTGGTGAAATTGAAGATGATGGACTTGGAAGAACAAAAGTTTTTATTCTTGTTACGGGAACCGTTGATAATCCGATTTATAAGTACGACAGAAAAGGAGTTAAGGAAAATTAAAAACCGATATTAAAACTGAAAAACAAAATTTAAAACAGATATTAAACAATGAATTTGGTTGGTTTAAAAAAGACACAACTATAGTTCAAAAGGAAAAGACAGAAAAGCAAAAAAAGAAAGATAAAGAAAAGGAGAATCTTAAAAAACAGGAAGAAGGAAAGTTTATCATCGAATGGGATGATGATGATGAAAATGAAGATGATTTTTAGTACAAGTTTCATGAATTATTTTATTGAATCAGATTTATACTTAAATTTGTGTGTGAGCGTTTTGCAAATTAATATGCAATTAATATAGAATACAATTCAAATGAAGATTTATACCAGAAAAAGACAATGGAAATGGTTTTTATTAGCTTCGGCAATATTAATAGTTTCTGTTTCTCTATGGTACACTAATATTTTAGTTAAAAAAATAGCCGCAGACGAAAGAGAAAAAGTGAAAATCTGGGCAAATGCCATCCAAAGAAAAGCTAATCTGGTAAACTACACCGAAGAGTTCTTCAAAAAAATCAGGGAGGAGGAACGCCGAAGAGTTGAGTTATGGGCAAAAGCCTATAGATATATGATTGAAGCCGACGACAATCAGCAGTTGAATTTATATCTTGAAATAATCACCGGAAATAAAAACATTCCTGTTATTCTCACCGATGTTAATGATAAAATTAGTAATTCTGTTAATGTTGAAATTAATCTCGATTCTATTGAATATCTTGAGGGAAGCTTAAAAGAAGAATTTACGGAATACGACCCAATAGTTTTAAACTATGGACAGATTATTTATTATAAAGAATCGAAACTTTTCACCGAACTAAGAGATGTTCTTAATGATTTAACAGAGTCTTTCTTTTCCGAAATTGTTCATAATTCTTCATCAGCACCTGTAATTGTTACCGATAGCACTAAGAAAAAAGTTATAACATTTGGGAATATTGATTCAACATTAATTTCTGATTCAGTTTATGTTGAAGAGCTAATGAAAGACATGAAATTTGAGAACAAGCCAATTGAGATTCAGCTTGCTAACCATGGCAAAAGATTTATTTTCTATAAAGATTCATTTTTGCTAACTCAGCTACGATATTACCCAATAGCTCAATTTATTGTAATAGGATTGTTTTTGCTTGTGGCATATATTTTATTCAGTATTGCAAGAAAATCGGAGCAAAATCAGGTTTGGGTTGGCATGGCGAAAGAAACAGCTCATCAGCTTGGCACACCACTTTCATCGATGATGGCATGGATTGAGATGCTTAAGTTAAAAAATGTTGATGAAAAAACTGTTGCAGAAATAACTAAAGATGTTAGCCGCTTGGAAATAATCACTGATAGATTTTCAAAGATTGGCTCAACACCAAAATTAATTGAGGAGAATCTGGTTACCGTTATTCAGGACTCGGTTAGCTATAATAAAGCAAGAACCACTAAAAAAATAGATTATCAGATTAATACTAACGGTAAACAAGAAATAATTATTCCAATCAATTTGCATCTTTTTGAGTGGGTTATTGAAAATCTTTTTAAAAATGCTCTTGATGCAATGAGTGGAAGTGGTAAAATTAATGTTGAACTTATTGAAAACAAAAAAGAAGTTTTTATTGATATTTCAGATACAGGAAAAGGCATTTCAAAACGACAGTTTAAAACAATTTTTAACCCGGGCTATACATCAAAGCAAAGAGGTTGGGGCTTAGGCTTATCTCTTGCTGAGCGAATAGTTGAAAATTACCACAATGGAAAGATATTTGTAAAGTCATCGGCAATAAATCAAGGAACCGTATTCAGAATAATTTTAAAAAAATAATTATGGAGATTCTACGACCTACACTACTGCTAAACAAACAAAAGTGTATTGCTAATATTTCAGCAATGGCAAAAAAAGCAAAAAAACACCAATTGAATTTTCGTCCACACTTCAAAACTCATCAATCTGCTGAAGTTGGGCAATGGTATAAAGATTTTGGTGTAAATTCAATTACAGTTTCATCGGTTAAAATGGCTGAATTTTTTTCAAAACACGGATGGAATGATATAACAATTGCTTTTCCGGTTAATGTCAGGGAAATCATGCAAATAAATAGACTTGCCGAAAAAGTAAAATTGAATATTCTTGTCACTAATATTAAAGCTTTGCAATATATAAAAACAAAGTTAAAACAAAATATTGGTGCGTTTATTAAGATTGACACAGGCTATAAAAGAGCTGGAATTCCTACAGAAAACTATTATGAGATTGATGAGATATTATTCGAGATGTCGAAAAATAAATTAATTGAATTCAAAGGATTTTTATCCCATGATGGGCATACATATAGTGCAAATTCTAAAATGGAAATTCTTGAGATTCGCAAACAAACTAATTCACAACTTCAAAAACTGAAAGATAAGTTTAAAGCCAATTATCCTAATTTAATTACTTCAATTGGAGATACTCCAAGCTGCAGCATTTCTGATGATTTTGATGGAATTGATGAAATTCGTCCCGGGAATTTTGTTTTTTATGATGTGATGCAAATGATGCTTGGCTCATGTTTAACAGAAAACATTGCAGTTGCACTAGCCTGTCCGGTTGTTGATAAAAGAAATGACAGAAACGAAATTGTTGTTTATGGGGGAGAAGCTCATTTGTCTAAGGAATATATGACGAATAAAGCCAATGTTAAATTTTTTGGATTGCCGGTTCTAATCACAGAAAAAGGTTGGTCCAGGCTAATTAAAAATTCTTATGTGTCATCCCTGTCGCAGGAACATGGAGTTATTAAACTTAGTAAGATTGCTTTTGATGCAATTAATATTGGAGATTTAATCGGAATTTTACCGATTCATTCTTGTCTGACAGCAAATTTGATGAAGGATTCTACTGTAATAATTTAAAAATGAATTATTATTGACCTTTAATCGAAAAACACCAATGGCTGGAATCTACCTCCACATACCTTTTTGTAAACATAAATGCTCCTATTGCAACTTCTTTTCGGTTATATCACAAAAGAATAAAGCTGATTTTCTTAAAACTTTATCGAAAGAAATTTATCTTCAAAAAGATTATTTGATAGGTGAAACTATTGATACAATTTACTTTGGTGGTGGAACACCTTCTTTATTGTCAGCGAGTGAATTAAATTCAATTTTTGAAGAGATTGTAAAATTTCATTCCATAAGTGAAAATGCAGAAATAACACTTGAAGCAAATCCCGATGATTTATCTGATATTAAATTAAAGGAATTAAAATTATTGCCAATAAATCGACTAAGTATTGGAATTCAATCTTTTCATCAGGATGATTTAGATTATCTTGGCAGAACTCATGATGCTAAGCAAGCTATAAATTGCATAAAGCAGTCAAGGGATTCAGGTTTTGATAATCTGACAATTGATTTGATTTATGGTATTCCAACTTTATCAAATGAAAAGTGGAGAGAAAATCTTAAAACCACTTTTGGATTTGGTGTTCAGCATGTTTCTGCTTATTCATTAACTGTTGAGCCAAAAACACCACTTGATGTTTTTATTAAGAAAGGTAAACTCGAAAACATTGATGATGAACAAAGCAACGAACACTATTTGATTTTAATGGAACAGATGAAATTGCATGATTTTATACAATATGAAATCTCAAATTTTTGTAAAGAAGGATTTGAATCTAAGCACAACAGCAATTATTGGAAAATGAAAAAATACCTTGGACTTGGACCAAGTGCTCATTCCTATAATTTAGAATCAAGGCAATGGAATATCGCATCAATTAGCCAATATATTGATTTGATTAAGAATCAAAAATCACAGTTTGAAATTGAAAAACTAACAATTGAACAAAAGTATAATGAGTATATTATGACTTCTTTGCGGACTATTCAGGGCTGTGATTTAGAATTTATTTCAAAAAAATTTGGTGAAAAATTTCGAAGCTATTGCCAAAAAGAATCAGAACCATATTTGCAAAGCAGTCAAATTATAAAAGAAAACAATAAGCTGTTTTTAAGCGACAAAGGAAAACTTTTTGCAGATGGAATTTCGGGAAGTTTGTTTATTTAGTTTCTGTCAGAAAACTACCCTTAATTGAAAATCAAAATTTGTCGGGTTTTCTTGCTAACATGATTTCGCACCTAAATGAATATAGTAAGATTCAATTAGAAAATATTATTTCCCCGATTAAACAATTATTTAAACAAGCAATTTTCAGAATCAGAGCTAAACTCACATCTTAATAAATCTAATATTAGTTGCATCAGAGCCTTCAAGAACTTTCAAAATGTAAAGTCCTGTATTCAAATCGTTAATGGAAATATTATTTAGCTCACTTTCTTTTAAAACTCCTGTTTTCACAAGTTTTCCAAACATATCAAAAATAAAATATTGAGATTTTTTTGAAAGGTTTTTGTATTCAATAAATATTTCGTCATTAGCAGGATTTGGGAAAACTTTCAAGTTATATTTTAAATTTGGAATTTTATTAATATTTGTGAAACTACCACCACATGGTGATTTATCTAAAAGGTATCCTGAAATTATTGAATCAATACGAACTTTAAGAACATCTAATGCTGCTTCAGCTGAAGTAACATTATAATTTCTAGCAAAAATATAAGCCAGATCAATTGTTTCTTTATCTCCGGCATTGAAAGTAAATGGCCCCATAACTCCAATACCTCTACGGTCGTAGGGAACATTATTAGAACTATTTTCTGTCCAATTAACAGGACCGTTTGGCACAACTCCTCCGGTTCCCCAATTTGTTGGGTCGGAAGTTCCCGGATATATAAAATTACATTGTGGGCCATATGCTGATGAATTATATCCGTTTCCCCCATATAGAAAATGTGTGCTATCTTTCCACATGCCATTCATATATCTATAATATTCAGCAGCATAATTTGGATCCTGCATTGCCGGATGTCCACCACTACCTGTATTATTAAAATATACAGATCTTGTCATGCCGAGACATTCGTTATCCTGAATACTGTCACCAAAATATAATCCATTGACACCTTCATTTATACCGAAAGGATTGTCAATTCCATCAGAATCCATTAACGGTCCTTTGAGAATTGTAACAGCCTGGGCAGGGGGATGTGTTCCGTAGCCAAGATTTCCATTACCCGACTCGTCTATATCATCCCCATTGTATCCGAAAATAGTTGCACGCTGAACATCACAACCAATATAATCGTCATAAGAACCACCAATATCAAAATCTGTAAAATTTGCAAAATAAGCGTTTGAGTAATTTATGTTTGAACGATTATAAATATCATAATGAATAAAAATAGTGTTATTAAATGCAGAATCCAAAGGGCAATCAAAGGCATAAGCCATTCCATGAATTTCAATTTTAAGTTTCTTGCCACCTGTTTCTGTATGAGTATTTCTATCATCATTATAGATAAAGAAAATACACTCATGACCACGCATTAATGGATAATCACCATCATAGGCATTATAAATTCCATCATTATTGTTGTCAAAATAAGGAGCTAATTGAGCTGCTTGCCCCAATGTTGTGTTTCCATTCCCTGGCCATGTTAAAATATTGGTTATAGGAACATAGTTCGCATCCCACCAATGATTCCTATGATAATCAATTTCTGCTTTACTAATTTTCCAGACTTTGTTCCATAAACTATCCTGAGATGTTGAATATGCAGTAGAATCCATAACAGGACCTGCAAAAAAATCTTCACCGTTTCCACGAAATCTTTCACCTGCAAGATACAAATTTGACGAATTATCTGAGCCTCCCGCCCAGAGAGAACTTGTGAAAATTGTATGTTTTCCACTTCCTTTTGGAACTTCAAAGTTTAAATTTTCTCCATCCCAGAATTGATTTCCAAATGCGTTTATTCTTGCTTTTATATTATTTGTTTCCAAAAATTCAAACCCATTATTTGATACAAAAACCCACAAAGAAGCAGTATCTTTATTTGAAGTATTATTTTTTTCAGTTATTCGATAACTTATTCTTACCCAGCCTGCACGAAATATTTCAGGTGTAAAAATTATGGAGCTATCAGATTTTATAGCCTGACCATGATTTGTTCCAACAAATTTAAGTATAATAGTGTCTCCATCAGGGTCATAATCATTTAAAAGAACATTAACACTAATCGTACATCCTGCGTATGCATATGAGGTGTCATTTATTGCAACGGGAGAATTTTGTCCGACAACATAAAACGAAACAAAAAACAAACTAAAAAGAATTGTAAATTTTTTCATGATATTTATTTTTTTAGGTTTGTGATAAAATTAACATATTAATATTAGTTATACAAATAAAAATCAGTTATAGGTGTTTTTAAATCAGTTAAAGGTATAATAATTCAATTTTCTTAGCAAAAATTCCTTTTTTCTTAAATTCAATAATATATCTTCATCTCATTTGTAAAATTCTAAATTTGTTATTAGATATTAAGTGGCACAAAATCAGGTTGATGCCAATAATTTTTATAGTAAATCATAACTTAATAGTGGTTTCGGATAAAAATTTTCTTATTTTTGATGCTAACTAAAAATATAAATTATGCCAATATTAGGTTCAATCATTAAAAGAACACTTGAGTTTAGGGCGAAAAATCCCATTGAAAGTATTCGTAAACCTGATGGCTTTAAAACTCAAAAAAAAGTACTAAAAAAGCTTCTGAAAAAAGCTCAGTTTACTGCTTTTGGTGAGCATTACGAGTTCGAGAAAATTTTAAGGAATGATAATGTTGTTAAAACATTTCAAGAAAAAGTTCCAATTTTCGAATATAATTCAATTGCTAGAGAATGGTGGTATAGGTCGTTAAATGGAGAAGCATTTGTTACCTGGCCCGGGATAGTAAAACATTTTGCTCTTAGTTCGGGAACTTCTGATGCAACGAGTAAATATATTCCAGTAACCGCTGATATGATTAAAGCAATTCGCAGAACAACTGTCAAGCAATTGGTTTCTCTCTCAAACTATAATTTCCCGAAAGAATTTTATCAAAAAGGAATTCTTATGCTTGGCGGTAGCACTCACCTGCATTTTAATGGAACTTATTATGCCGGTGATTTATCAGGAATAAATACAGCAAAAATTCCGTTTTGGTTTCAACATCATTATAAACCCGGAAAACGAATTTCAAAAGAAAGAGACTGGGAAACAAAGTTGGAAGAAATTATCAAAATGGCTCCAAGTTGGGATATTGGATCTATAGTTGGCGTTCCTGCATGGTTTCAAATTCTTTTGGAAAGAATAATTAAACGATACAACTTAAAAAACATTCATGATATTTGGCCAAACCTGAAAGTGTTTTGTCATGGTGGCGTTGCATTTGGTCCTTATGTGAAAAGTTTTGAAAAACTATTAGATAAACCATTAGTTTATATTGAAACATATCTGGCATCAGAAGGATTCATAGCTTATCAATGTCGTCCAAATTCGAACTCAATGACAATGGTTTTAGATAATGGATTGTTCTATGAATTCGTACCATTTAATAGCGAAAATTTTAATTCAAATGGTGATTTGATTTCCAACCCTAAAACATTAACTATTAATCAAATTGAAGAAAACAAAGAATATGCTCTTTTAATCTCAACATGTGCTGGTGCGTGGAGATATTTGCTTGGAGATACATTGATTTTCACATCCAAAAAATATAATGAAATAATAATAACCGGAAGAACAAAGCATTTTTTAAACCTTTGTGGCGAACACCTTTCATTGGTAAATATGAATAGGGCAATTGAAATGTTGGAAGATGAACTAAATATTGAAGTTAGGGAATTCACCGTTACAGGAATTAAGTATGACTCAATGTTTGCTCATAAGTGGTATATTGGAACCGATAACGAAGTTGATGCGGAAATTATCAAAGAAAAAATTGATAAAAACCTCATGAAATTAAACGATGATTATCGTGTTGAAAGAATAGCGGCAATTCGTGATGTTTTTATTGAGATTGTTCCAACTAAAGCTTTTTATGATTGGATGAAAATTAAAGGCAAAGTTAGTGCACAAGGTAAATTTCCAAGAGTATTGAAGAATGAACAACATAATGAATGGAAAGAATTCTTAGATAATTATTAATAATACCAGATGATTCAATTTTTTTTGCAGGGAATATTGCTTGGATTTATTGTCGCCATTTCTTTTGGTCCTGCTTTTTTTGCGATTATTCAAACAGGAATTAATCGCGGATTTAAGTTTGGTGTTTTTATGGCAATAGGTATTTCTATTAGCGATATTTTATTAATTGGGTTGTGTTATCTTTTAGGCTCTTCTTTATTTGATAACCCACAAAACAAAATTTATGTCGGACTTATCGGCGGAATTATTTTAATAATTTTTGGCTCAGTTTCCTGGGCAAAAAAGCCTGAAATTCTTGAACGGCGGCATGTTAATTATCAAGGAGCTGAAAAGATTCCATCTTATACCGGCTATATTGCCAGAGGTTTTTTTCTGAATATAGCAAATCCGTTTTTGTTTTTCTTTTGGTTTGGAGCTCTTGGAATTGTAGGCAAAAGTGCTGCCGAAGGTCATCTACTTGAAAGCACTATTGCATTTTTTTCAGGAACAATGATGACAGTGTTTTTAACCGATGTTTTAAAAAGTTGGCTGGGAGGAAAAATAAAAAATCTACTTAAGCCTAGAACAGAATTATTAATTAATAAATTAGTAGGTATAGCATTGGTTGCTTTCGGTATTATTTTAATATTTAGAACCCTTCACGACGTTGGGTTTTTTGAAATAATCATCAATAAACTTCCAATAATAAATCATCGATAGTTGTTAAAGTAATATTGTAATTTTCTTGAATGAAAAAGTCAAAAACAAGTAAAGATTTTTTGAAGCTTCCTTTATATCCGGGAGGAAACGATGCCTTTAGAAAATTTATTGAAAAAAATTTAAAATACCCAAAACAGGCATTAGAAAAAGCAATTGAAGGTGTTGTTATGCTTGAATATGAAGTTGACGATATGGGAAATGTTCATAATCCAAAAGTTGTAAATGGTCTTGGATTTGGCTGCGATGAAGAAGCTTTACGTCTTGTAAAATTATTAAAATACAAAAAAGTTAAAAACAGGGGAGTTAGAGTTAAATCAACTATTAAAACTAAGATTGCTTTTAATATTAAATCACAAAACATAGCTTTCTCATACACTTTAAAGAAAACAGAAAAAACCATTGAACCGGAGATAAAAGACCCTCCTAAAAATTCTTATAATTATACAATCAATTATTAAAATATGGAACAAGAATTAGCCGTTGGCACTCGCATTGACCATGATAAATATGGTGTTGGAATTATTAGCTACAAAGATTTAACAAGCTATAAGGTCATTTTCATCAGGGGAGGTGAAGTTCAATTTTCAAAATCAAGATTTGAAGCTGAAGTTGTGGAAGAACCCGAAAATGCAGATAAATCAAATGATGGACTAAGTTTAAAAGACGTTGAAAGAGTTATTGCTGATGTGTTAGACCGTCATGGAAGTCTTCAGCAAATAGTTCATTTAGGCGACAAATGGAAAGGTGGAACAATGTCGCTTCAACCGGCAAACAGAGATTTAAAGCCCAAAGATATACCGGTTGAAACTTTTTTTCACAAAATTGTTATGGTTCGCGACAGGCTTAGGGTTCTTGAACAAAATATAAACTCAAATAGTACTTTAACCGATGAAGAAAAGGTTAATATTCAGCAATATATTACAAGAGCATATGGAAGTTTAACAACTTTTAATATTCTATTTGCTGATAAAGAGCATTATTTTGTTGGTGCTAAATAGTATTTGCAAAAAAAACTCCAAATAGCAAAAAACAAATGTCAAATAAATTCCAAATTTTAAATTCCAAACAGCTTGAAATTTAGCAATTGAAAATTTTTGTTTACAGATTAATAATATTCGAAAAATGAAATATTTAGAAAAAGGAAAATATTCAATCTTTAAAACTTTTCTTCTAATTTTTCTAATCGGAATATTTAGTTGTGCTTTTTCTGATAAAAAATCGAATAATATTGAAATTGCCGAAACGATTATCCAAGATTCAATTTCCGATAGCCTCACACTTATAATGTTTTATGATAGTTTGTTTTCTGAAAATTCAATGTATATTTCTGATGGTTTTGATTTTCCGGTAGGTCCACCTGATGCAAAAGGCTATTATAATGCCAATAAATTTGATTTTCTTGGTCATTTAGGTGAGGATTGGAACGGAGTAAAGGGAGGAAACTCTGACTTAGGTGATCCAATTTATGCAATTTCAAACGGTTATATTGTTTTCAGTGAAGATTGTGGCTTGGGATGGGGAAATGTCGTTAGAATAGTTCATAAATTAAAGGATACAACTAATTTTAATTTTGTTGAGTCAGTTTATGCTCACTTGGATTCTGTATATATTAAGAACAAAACTTTCATAAAGAGAGGAGATCAGATTGGAACAATGGGGAATTGTAATGGAACTTATTATGCTCATTTGCATTTTGAATTACGATCAGATATAACTATGGATTTGGGAGGTGGTTACAGTGATAATAATATTGGATTCCTTTATCCGACGGAATTTATTAAGAAAAATAGACCTAAGTGAAAATAATATTGTCAATTCATTTAAAGAGAATGAATCTTCCTCTTACGATAAAATCTTAATTAGAAATTGCTAATGTGTCAAATTTGGTTTTGCTTTTCAGTATAAAAAAACGCCTGAATAAAATCCAGACGTTTTAATTCAAATATATTATTTTTTTATCCTCTAACAAAAATGGCTTTAATAATCAACCAGGCCATTTTAGGATTTTCTTTTAGTCTTCGTGAAGTATAAGCAAACCATTGTTCTCCATAAGGTACATAAACTCTCATTGTGTGTCCATTATCCATTATTGATTTTCTTAGTTCAGGTGTTACACCGTAAAGCATTTGGAATTCATACATGTTTTTTGGAACATTATACTTTTCTATAAGTTTATAAGCACCATCAACAACCGGTTTGTCGTGGGTGGCTATGCCCGGATAGATTTTATTGGCAAGTGCATACTCAATATCTTCAAGAAAATGCTTGTTTACATTATCATAGCCTTTATAAGCTATTTCAGCAGGTTCAACGTAAATACCCTTACAAATTCTGTAGTTTATTGGATTGTCTTCAGTATTTAAATCCTGTAAATTTTTAATGTCATCAAGAGTTCTTTTTAGATAAGCCTGGAAAACTAAACCAACATTTTTAGGGAACTCGGCCTTTAGTTTTCTAAACATTTCGATTTCCATATCCGTGCAAGGAGAATCTTCCATGTCAACTCTCACAAAATTGCCATAACTGGCAGCTTTAGCAACAATTTCCCGAATGTGGCTATAACAAATATCTTTGTCGAGAAGCAAACCAAACATTGTTGGTTTTAACGAATAATTACCATCAATTTTTTCTTTTTCGGCAACTTCGATAATATCGAGATATTCCTTTTTATTAACTTCTGCTTCATCAAGATTTTTAATGAATTCGCCTAAAACGTCAAGAGTGACTTTTATTCCTTCAGCATTAAGCTTTTTTGCTTCTAAAATTGCATCATCAATATTTTTCCCGGCAACATACCTTTTTGCAAAAAGCCATACAAATTTTCGTGGCATATAGGGTAGAAGAAATGCTATAAATCTATTAAACATATCATTTATTATTTGTTAAAACTAAATTAAAAATATCGGTGCAAATTAAATATATTCTGTGGATATTTGAAAGTAAAATTGAATAAAACTTATGAATATATATTTTAAAATCCTTACTAAACTAATTTAGAATTCATTATATTTTCGCTTATTGCTTATTGGTCATTCGCTTTGCTGTCATTAGGTTGTCATTCAGTTGTCATTCAGTTGTCATTCAGTTGTCATTCAATAGTCATTCAGTTGTCATTCAGTTGTCATTCAGTTGTCATTCAATAGTCATTCAGTTGTCATTCAGTTGTCATTCAATAGTCATTCAGTTGTCATTCAATTGTCATTCGGTTGACATTCAGTGGTCATTCAGTGGTCATTCAGTGGTTAAATTGCAAAAATTACAATTTAATGACGCCCGCCAACTGGCGGACTAATGACGCGTAGCGAATGACGCACGAAGGGCAAATGACACGAAGTAAAAGACGGCGAAGCCTAATGATGTGCGAAACATTAATAACGGAAAAGCTAAATTAAAGCAATTAAGTTTTAATTTTTCAATGGCGAAATGCTTAGTTCTTCCTTGTATATTCCTTAATAGTGCTTACAGGAAGCTTACTTCCTTTACTCTTAACATTATAAATAAATTCATCGCATTCAGATTCCGTCATAAGTTTATTATTATATGCTTCTTTTACAAAGTCCATTGTTGTTAAATATTGAATTTCATGAAGCGTGCAATAATGATGTATGTCTATTAGATTGCTGCTTGCTAATATGTCTTTATTATATCTACACCAGGCCATACAGGCACTTTCTCCCTTTCCTCTTGTTTTTATTAATGCGAAGTATTCTCTTTTTATTTCAGTTGAAGCATTATTAAATTCAATTTCTTCTATTATTGAAAATTTAATCAGATTCTCTACTGTTGTTCTTAAACTTCCTCGAAAAACTTCACTAAAAACAACATCAAGGATAAACAAATTATTCTTGAATATTTTATTAAGAAGACCAGTTTGATTGCCCTTTATAAAATGGATAATCACATCAGCATCAAGCAATATCTTTTTTGATTTATCAATTTTCATCATTATAATTGATGTTAAAGATATCTACTCCAATATCAGCCATCAAAGATGCGAAATGACCTTCAGAAATTTTTTCTTCTTTGAAAAGAGTTTGTGCCATACTACCATAATCTCCCCAAATCTGACCATCATTTCCCGGCTCATATAAATCTAATGAATAGCCATTCAAGGATGCATTCATTTTAATATTTATGCTTAATTCCTGTTTGTAATCATTAGAAATTAATCTTAAGAACTTCAGCCTGGATAATAAAGCTCGCCGTGAACAAGCAAAATATTGTTCAATTTTTATTATTGTACCCAAACTAATTTTATCACGCTTTTCTTCTTTATCAGGTATTAAATCAAAAAGACCTGTTTCAGGTATTAAAAAATTAGCAGCAAAAACATCAGCATTAAACTCGTTTTTTTGCTCTTTGTTAAATGTTCCGGTTAAACATCTGTGGGGTGTAAAATTTTCATCTATAAACAAATGATATAGTTCATGACAAATTGAAAAATGCTGTCTTCCTATCGAATGATTAGAATTAATAAGAATAAATTTATTATTATTTGCCTTTACTGCCATTCCCGAAAAATCATCATCCAATTTCATGAAAATTGTAATGATATTATTTTTAAGCAATAAACTTTTAAATGGAATTGGTTCATCCATTCTGAGACCGAATCTTTTTCTTAAATCAATTACTGATTTTTGAGTACCGAAGTCCTTCATTAGAGTTTGCTTTGCATTAATACATAATTTTTTACAATTTTCTTAAACAGTGCGACTTTCTTTAAAGAATCTGAAGACATTGATGAATTACTTCTAAATGCAAAAGCGAGATCCGATTCAATAATTGAGTTATTATCTTCAAGAAAATATTCTTCATCAACACCAAACAAATTAGCTAGTTTTTCAATTTGCTCGATAGAAATATCTCTTTGATTATTTTCAAAATAGCTAATCATTTCTCGTGGAATACCTAAATATTCCGCAATGCTTTCTTGCGAAAAACCAAGCTGCTGGCGAATTGCTTTTAAATTATTTCCTATTATTTTCATTTTATATATTTTATGGAAGTTCTAAGAAAAATACATTCTTGGGTTTTTGTAATAAGTTTATTTTGTTTTACTTACAGAATTAAACATTGTTACAAATATAATTTAATATTTAAATAACTTCAAAATTGTAACAATATTATAAACAAATATTTTAACCACCAAATATTTTAACAGATTTTTTTTGTTCGCTTCGCTTTCATTCAATTGACATTCAATTGTCATTCAGTTGACATTCAGTTGTCATTCAATTGTCATTCGGTTGACATTCAATTGTCATTCGGTTGACATTCAGTGGTCATTCAGTGGTCATTCAGTGGTTAAATTGCAAAAATTACAATTTAATGACGCCCGCCAACTGGCGGACTAATGACGCGTAGCGAATGACGCCCGAAGGGCAAATGACACGAAGTAAATGACGGCGAAGCCTAATGACGCGAAGCAAATGACACGAAGTAAATGACAGCGTAGCGAATGACGCACGAAGTGCTATTGACAGCGAAGCTAAACCACAGACGAAATACCCCCCAACACCCTTATCCCATCACGGATATTCCTGATTTCGTTAAATGACAAGGACAATTTATCTTTATGCTCACGCATTTGACAAAGCCTTGGATTGTTCTGCACAAATTTTAAAACTGAAGTGAATTTCTCTGACTGATAATATGGTGATTCCTGGTTGCTGATAAAATATCCTACAAGTCGTTTTTGCTTTAAAACAATTTTCTCAAAACCAATTTCTTTTGCAATCCATCTTAATCTTAATGTGTTGAATAATTCCTGTGTTTCTTTTGGAACAGGTCCAAAGCGGTCAATTAATCTTTCCTGGAAACTCATTAAAGCTTCTTCAGTTTCAATATGGTCGAGTTCTTTATAAAGACTTAATCTTTCGGTAATATTTGTTATGTATTCATCAGGAATAAGTATCTCAAGGTCGGTTTCAATCGAACATTCCTTCAAGAAATCTTTGTTTAAATCTTCCTGAAAAACATCTCTGAATTCATTTTCCTTTAACTCAAGAATTGCTTCATCCATTATTCTCTGATACATCTCAAAACCGATTTCAGAAATAAAACCACTTTGCTCTGCACCAAGAATATTTCCTGCCCCTCTAATATCCAAATCACGCATCGCAATGTTAAACCCACTTCCTAGTCCTGAAAATTCTTCAATAGCTTTTAAGCGTTTTTTTGCCTCCTGCGTTAAAACTGACAGAGGTGGAGCCAGTAAATAGCAAAATGCTTTTTTATTTGTACGTCCTACCCTTCCTCGTAATTGATGCAAATCGCTAAGTCCGTAATTTTGAGCATCGTTAATTATTGTTGTATTTGCATTTGGAATATCAAGTCCGGATTCTATAATTGTTGTAGCAACCAAAACATCATATTCGCCTTCAATAAAATCAAGCATAACCTTTTCCAATTGATGTCCGGGCATTTGACCATGACCAATTGCAATTCTAACATGTGGACTTATTTTTTGAACCATTTCAGCAACCACCTGAATATTTTGAACCCGATTATGCAAAAAGAAAACCTGCCCACGCCTTGAAACCTCATAATTGATTGCATCCCGAATTATTTCTTCATTAAATGAATGCAATTCAGTTTGAACCGGATATCGGTTTTGTGGCGGTGTATTCATTATTGAAAGGTCACGGGAACCCATAAGCGAAAACTGGAGAGTTCTTGGAATTGGAGTTGCTGTGAGAGTTAATGTGTCAACATTAATTTTTATCTCCTTAAGTTTTTCCTTCATAGCAACACCAAACTTTTGCTCTTCGTCAATTACCAACAAACCCAAATCCTTGAATTTAACATCCTTACTAACCAAACGATGTGTCCCGATGATAATATCAAGACTACCATCTGCCAGTTGTTTTAAGGTTTCTTTTTGCTTTTTAGTGCTTTTAAACCTGTTTATATAATCAATATTGCATGGAAAATCTTTCAATCTTTCGCTAAAAGTTTTATAATGCTGAAGAGCCAAAATCGTTGTTGGCACAAGCACCGCAACCTGTTTTGAATCAGTGACCGCTTTAAAAGCAGCCCTGATAGCAATTTCTGTTTTTCCAAAACCAACATCACCGCATACTAGCCTATCCATTGGGTTTTCTCTTTCTAGGTCGCTTTTCACATCGGCAGTCGCTTTTATCTGGTCGGGAGTATCTTCATAAATAAATGAAGCTTCAAGTTCATGCTGCAAATATGTGTCGGGAGAAAACTGAAATCCTTTTGTTGCCCTTCGTTCGGCATAAAGTTTAATTAATTCCTGGGCAATGTCTTTAACCCTTTTCTTGGTTTTGCTTTTCAGGTTTTTCCATGCATTTGAACCAAGTTTATCAAGAGTTGGTTCTGTGCCTTCCTTCCCAATATATTTCGCAATCCGGTGCAAAGAGTGAATACTGATATAAAGAATATCATCATTTTTATACATCAGGCGAATTGCTTCCTGTGGTTTTCCGTTATTGTCGATTTTTTCAAGTCCACCAAAACGTCCGACTCCATGGTCGATATGAGTTACAAAATCCCCCGGGTTGAGATTGTAAATTTCTTTCAGGGTTAAAGCTTCTTTGCCCCTGAAACTATCTTTAAGTCTGAAACGGTGATATCGTTCAAAAATCTGGTGGTCGGTATAACAGGCAATTTTTAAATCCTTATCAATAAATCCCTGGTGAAATCCCAAAACTATTGGGGCAAAATCAATTTTATTATCATCACCTTTCGAAGCCTGTATGTCTTCAAAGATTGCATAAATCCTTTCAATCTGTTTTGGATTTTCCGAAAGGAAATAATTCTTAATCTGTTTAGCCGAATTTTTTTCAAAACTTTCGATTAATAATTTGAAATTCTTATTAAATGAAGGCTGGGGTTCGATATTATAATTATAAACCTCAGCTTGTTGAAAGAAAAATTGCTTACCAAATTCAATAATTGAAAATTCGGGAATTGAATCAAGAAAATTATCTTTAGTGATGAAAAGCTCTTCTGGCGAAAGGTGCAGAGATTCTTTTCCTAATTCAGAATAAGCAGTTTCGGCTTTTTCATATTCACTTACCAATCTGTCCGAAGTTAATTTAATATTCTCAAACCAGAGTACAGTGTTTTGTGGTATATATGAAAAGAAGGATTCTCTTTTTTCTTTAATAAATCTATCCTGAACATTAGGAATGATTGTAATATGCGAAAGCTTATCCCTTGATAATTGTGTGATTGCATCGAATGAACGAATTGTTTCAACCTCATCGCCAAAAAACTCAATGCGATAAGGATGGTCGTTTGAAAAGGAAAAGACATCAATAATTCCACCTCTAACAGCATATTGTCCGGGTTCAACAACAAAATCAGTTTGTTCAAAATCATATTCTTCCAGAAGTTCAAAAACAAAATCAAAACTTACATTTTCACCGGCTTTCAGTTTCAGGGTATTATTTTTAAGATAAGTTTTTGTAATAACCTTTTCAGAAAGAGCTTCAGGGAAAGTAACAATTATAGTGTTTTTTCCTCTTGAACTAATTCGTTTCAGTACTTCGGTTCTTAGCAAAAGATTAGTGTTATCGACTTTATCAATTTCATATGCTCTTTTGTAGGAAGTAGGGAAAAATAATATTTTCTTTTTATGAAAATCCTTTTCCTGTTCGTCAAAAAGATTTTCTAAATCATTATAAAAATAAGCAGCAGTTTCCTTATCAGGCAAAACAAAAACATGGATAAATGGATTCAGTTGACTTAATGCAGCACCAAGCAAAGGTCCCGCCGAACCAATTATTCCTTTCAGTTGTATCCTGTTTTGTTCAAGATTCAGTAAATAGTTCGAAATAAGTTCAGTTCGACTGTCCTGTTGGTATTTTAGTATTAGATCTTCGGCTTTCAAATGATTTTGTTTTGAAGATGCGAAATTAATAAAAAAAGGAGAAGGAGAAGGCTAAGGAAAATATCACTATCTTTGCTCTAATAGTGGAGTGGAAATAGAAGCATTTGATTATACACTTACGCTAATCATCATTATAATATATGATAAGTTCTATAAATATAAAGTTTAGAGAGGATGAAATTGAATTACTAAGTTGCAAACTTTCTGAATGCGATAAAGTATTAAAAATCAAATATCCATACAGAACTACTTTATTAATGATTTTTTGTGAATTCCTTTTTGTGTTTTTTGTTTACCTTGCTGAGACAAATAATTTTCAAATACTCTTACTTATATTTGTATTACTTACTATTGTTCCTGTTTGGGTAATTATTTCGAGTTTGATATTATACTTTGGTAAAAGAATTCCTGTATTAAGATTGAATAAGAAGTATAAAAAGTATCAAGCAGAAGGAGAGTATGAATGCCTATTAATTCAGTCTCAAAAATGTGAAAAATTCTTAATGAATAATATTGATTATCTAATATTTCATATTGATTCAAAAACAATTTTACTATTTCGGCAACAAGATTTCACCATTGATGATCTTAATTTTCCTTCTGACAAATTTATTATTCCGCCAAGAGAATTATATGATATTGTTGGAAATAAGATAATTGTACAAGGAAGTAGAATTAAAACACTAATAAACAATTCAGAGCTCGTTCAAAAATATTTCAGAGTTTATGATATGATTGAACATGGTCATGTTTATTTTTTAGATTTAAATAAGTAACAATCAGTAATAAAAAAATATTAAAAAAAATATCATCGAAAAGCTTTGAATACAATGCAGCATAAATACAAAAAACCCTTCCCTGGAAGGGTTTTGATTTTGAGATGCGAAATTAGGAAAAAAAGGCGAAGGCTAAGGAAAAGTAGTAGGCAGTAAGCAGTAGGCAAATTGAGAACATCGTTTTCTGAATTTATCAGATGCATATTATAATTGATTTAGCAACAAGGATTAACGATTTTTGATTTAAGATTTATTAGCTAATATCAAAACATCAAAAAACATCAAGCTTTAATCGATATTCAACCTAATTGTCATCGGATGAACTATTAATCAATTTCTTAAAAAACAAAAATTTGCAAACCAGAAACAAATTACTTACCTTTGCCGTTAGTATCGATAAGCGACATTATGATTATATCATTCAGTTAAAAAGAAACAGAAAAGATTTTTAATGGAGAACGAATTAAAAATTTGCCTTTAGAAATACAAAAAATTGGAAGAAGAAAATTAAGAATGCTTAATAACTCACAAAATATTAATGACTTAAGAGTTCCACCATCAAACAGATTAGAAAAACTTGGTGGAGATTTGAAAGAATTTTATAGCATAAGAATTAATGACCAATGGAGAATAATATTTAAATGGAAATCAGGGCAAGCACAAGAAGTAAAAATTATTGATTATCATAAATAAATATCATGGAAAAGCTACCAAATATACATCCCGGAGAAGTTTTAATGGAAGAATTTTTACTGCCATTAAAAATTTCTGCTTACAGACTTTCAAAGGAAATTGGAATCCCGCAAACAAGAATATCTGAAATATTAAAAGGAAATCGTAGAATAACAGCAGACACCGCATTAAGATTAAGTTACTTTTTCAGTAATTCAGCAAAATTTTGGTTAGGTCTTCAAATTGACTATGATTTGGAAGAGGAAAAAGAAAGAAAAAAAGATGAGTTCAAAAACATCAAAAAATTTGAGGATAATGCTGCATAATTAAAAAACCCTTCCAGAGTTCTAAACTCTGGAAGGGTTGAAAATATCTTAATGTCAAATTCTTATTTATCCGTACAAATCTTAGCTGATAAAAACTCCCGATTCATTTTTGCAATATAAGAAACTGATATTCCTTTTGGGCATTCTGCTTCGCAAGCATAAGTGTTAGTGCAATTTCCAAAACCAACTTCATCCATTTTGGCAACCATTTTAAGAACTCTTTCTTTTGCTTCGGTTTTTCCTTGTGGGAGATAAGCAAATTGTGAAACTTTTGCAGCAACAAACAACATAGCAGATGAATTCTTACATGCAGCCACGCAAGCACCACAACCAATACATGTTCCGGTTTCAAATGCTTTATCAGCATCATCTTTAGGAACTAAAATTGCATTTGCATCTTGTGTTGAACCAGTATCAGCCGAAATAAAACCACCTGCCTGAATAATTTTATCAAAAGCATGACGGTCAACAACTAAATCTTTTATCACAGGATATGCTTTCGAACGCCATGGCTCAACAACAATAGTGTCGCCATCTTTAAACGAACGCATGTGCAATTCGCAAGTTGTTGTTTTAGCTTCAGGTCCGTGAGGATGTCCATTGATATACAAACCACAACAACCGCAAATTCCTTCGCGGCAATCATTGTCGGTTGCTATTGGCTCGCCACCTTCTTCAATTATTTGTTTATTTAAAAAATCCAACATTTCGAGAAACGACATTTCAGCGGAAACACCATCAATATTGTATGTTACAAATTTGCCTTTTGCTTTAGCATTTTTTTGTCGCCAGATCTTTAATTTAAATTTCATCTTTTATGTGTTTTTTTCTTATTGTTTTCTAAATTATACTCTTTATTGGAACTTATAATCCAAATTGTTCCATTGCTAAATTGTTATATTGTTAAATTGTTGGTCGGTTTAGTTTTTATTTTATCATTATATCATTTTATCATTCAATCATTTTTTAACTCTAGGCACTCCAAGTACTTTAGGCACTCTAGGCACTTCTATTTATAACTCCTAACTTTCAACTCTACATTTTCAAACTTCAAATCTTCTTTGTGGAAATTAAATGGCTTTCCTTCACCTGCATATTCCCAGGCAGCAACATAAGCAAAGTTTTCATCATCACGCATTGCTTCACCACCTTCTGTTTGGCTTTCTTCACGGAAATGTGCACCGCAACTTTCCCTTCGGTTTAGAGCATCAGTTATCATAAGTTTTCCAACCTCAAAGAAATCTGCAACTCTAACCGCTTTTTCCAATTCCTGATTCATTTCATTCATTTCGCCCGGAACTCTGACATCCTGCCAAAATTCTTTCTGAAGCTCATCGATTAACTCAAGTCCTTTTTTCAAACCGGCTTCGTTACGCAACATTCCACAATAATCCCAAAGGATTTTTCCTAATCTTTTATGGAACTCCTTAACAGTTTTAGTTCCTTTTATAGCTAAAAGCTTTTCTAGTTTTTCTTTAACATCTTTTTCAGCCTGATCAAATTCAGGTAAATCAGTAGGAATTTTTCCTGTTCTAATATCATCAGAAAGATAATCTCCAATAGTGTTTGGAAGAACAAAAAATCCATCACCTGCACATTGCATTAGAGAACTTGCTCCCAAGCGGTTTGCACCATGGTCGGAGAAGTTAGCTTCACCAATTGCATATAATCCGGGAACAGTTGTCATAAGATTATAATCAACCCACAATCCGCCCATTGTATAATGCCCGGCAGGATAAATTCTCATTGGTTCTTTATATGGATTTAAGCCTGTGATTTTTTCATACATTTCGAAAAGGTTACCGTACTTATTTTCAATAGCATCTTTTCCTTGTTTTGCAATTGCATCTTTAAAGTCGAGATAAACAGATAAACCGGTATCACCAACACCATAACCTGCATCGCATCTTTCTTTTGCTGCTCT
>JAIPBB010000169.1 GCA_021739805.1 Saprospiraceae bacterium
ACTGAAGTGGCTATACAAGCTGTTACATTATCAGTTACAGTAAGTGTTAATATGATTTGATTAGTAATTGCAATTGTAGTGCAGTTTTGTTGTGTTGTACTTCCATTAATTAATGATGCCGGACTCCAACTGTATGAATAGTTGGATGATCCACCGCTTGCAGAACCATTAAGAACAGTATTAGTATTATAAAAAACACTATCTGGTCCTGAAATAGAAACTGTTGGCAATGCATTTACAGTAGTATTTTGTGCTGTCATAGCAGAACAACCAAAAGGGTTAGCATATGTATAGCTTATTGAGTGAGTTCCAACACCTGCAACCATAGGATCAAAAGTACTGCCGGTAACACCATTTCCAATAAAATATCCACCTGATGGGATTCCAACCAAAGTTGAACTCATATCATTAGCACAATAAGAAGTTGCCAAACCGCTAAATGAAACTGTTGGTATTTGGACAACTGCAATAGTAACAGAAGAATTGAAACTTTGTGTGCCAGAAGTAACAGTAACTGTATATGTTGTTGTTGCTGTTGGGTTAACAATTGGATTAGCAATAGTTGAGCTAAATCCAGGAGGATTTGAAGCCCAGGTATATGAATAACTTCCTGTACCACCTGAAGCAAGTGCATTAAGTTGTGTAGTATCACCTAAACATATTGAATCAGGTACTGCAATTGCATTTGCACTTAAAGGTCCACCATATACTTTAATTGTAACTTGGGCAGTATCCTGACAACCGGAAACAGCATCAATAACGGTTAAGGTGAAAATAGTTGTAACAAACATTGTATCAGTTGTTGGATTTTGAAGGCTTGATATAAATCCAGGTGGGTTTGATACCCAACTGTAAGTATAATTACTTGTTCCACCACTAGCAGAACCCGACAAATTATAAGTTCCAAGATATGCTACAGAATCGTAACTACCTGCATTTGCAACAGGTAAAGCATAAACAGTAACATTTTGGATATCAGTTCCTGAACATCCATTTGCATTAGTGTATGAATATGTAATTGCATGTGTTCCTGTACCAGCAACTGCAGGGTTAAAAGCTCCTCCTGTCATTCCTGTTCCACTAAACGACCCTCCTGAAGGAGTTCCTGTCAGTGATACAATGCCGGCATTTACACAATATGAAGTCTGCAAGCCGCTGAAACTAACAGAAGGATTTGCATTTACAGTTACATTTTGACTGAATGAATTCATACAAGAATTTGCGTCCTGATATGTATATGTAATGGAATGTGTACCTGCATTTGCGTTTGCAGGATTAAAAGTATTTCCACTAATTCCGGCTCCACTAAATGTTCCACCTGCAGGACTTCCTGTTAAGGTAACAGGAGAAGCACTCATACAATATGAAGCAGCAAGACCTGTAAAACTAACAGTTGGAAGTGCGTAAACCGTAACATTTTTTGTTACCACATAAGCACAACTATTTGCATCAGTATATGAGTATGTAATAGTGTGTGTGCCAACACCTGCAACCGAAGGGATAAATGTAGTTCCAACTATGCCGTTTCCGCTTAATGTTCCTCCAAATGGTGTTAGAGTAAGACTAACAGTAGATGCATTTATACAGTATGATGTATTTATTCCTGTAATGCTTACAGTAGTTAATGGGTAAACATTAGTTTGCTGGGATGTATTTCCTGAGCATCCTGAAGAATTGGTTACTAAATAGGTTATTGAATGAGTTCCCGCTCCGGCAACTGAAGGATTAAAAATATTTCCTGACATTCCTATGCCAATAAAAGTGCCTCCGGCAGGTGAACCAAACAATGTGTCAGTCCCGTTATTCTGGCAATAATTTGAAGCTAATCCTGATATTGTAGCATTAGGACTATTTAATAATGTTAAAGCCATACTATTTGTATCAGTACCACAAGTGGGATATCCATTGGCAGTTAAAGTCAAATATACCATTCCACTTGCTGTGTCTGCGTTTGAAGGAGTATAAGTAGGGTTGATTGTTGTTCCATTAGTAAAACTACCGCTTCCACTTGTGGTCCATAACAATGATGAATAACCAATGGCAGTTGCACTAGTTATTGTATGTGTTGAAGTAGAACAAATGCTTGTATCAGTACCTGCATTAGCAGTAGGATAACCATGAGAAATAATATTAAGTGAAACAGTGTCATTTGACTGCACCTGGTCGTTTTGTCCGTTAGGACTTAAAGTTTGAGCTAAAATTGTATAGGAACCGGCAGTAAAATTATAGTTTCCAAGAGTTATCAATACGGAATCATTTGATGCTAAAGAGCCTGTCCAGCTATTGGGAATTTGTCCAACAGAATTAACTGACCAATTAACTGAGAATGATGTAATTGTAATCGCTCCATTATTTTTGACTATTATTTGCACACTTTCATTTCCACCACATAAAGTTGTATTTGGAGATATAAAACCTTCCGCACTAATTTCATAATTTGCCTGGAACTCATCTGCACCAATATCCGGTGTTGTTGCATGTCGTGCTTCTCCGTCTATATCATCTGTGATAACAGTTATTGGAGTTCCTAATTTATCCATTGCAAAGTTAGTAACATGAAGATCAGTAGTAGAATAATACGATGGATTAACCGAAATTGAGTTTGCATCCATACTGCTCGCTGATTGCCATTGAGCTAAAGTATTTCTATTTTGCCCCCAGTAAGCTAAAGTTCCTCCACTTGTATAAAGATTATTGTAATCGCTGGCACTTAAAATGCCGGTATTTGTGTAAATTGCATAACCACCACCAAGGTTAATAGAATTATTATTTGTTAAAATAATGTTTCCGCCTGATGGTAAATAAATAGAACGTCCGTTGTTTCCTCCTGTTGTAAGATTGATATTATTATTAAAAATGTTAATATAGTTACTTGTTATTACATAAATACCACGTGGATATCCCCCAACATTTACACTAACGAAATTATTTGCAACTAAAGCTCTGTTTGTTGCTGTTCCATCAGAATTGCCAAGAAAAATCCCGTATATATAGCTGTTAACTCCTTTAACATCTATTTTGTTTTTTGTAATCTCGCATGAATTGTCGCAATAGTATAAATAGATTCCATAATAATATCCGCTGCTAGGTGAAATTGGTTGTGATATTATATTAGAATTTATTTTTACAGCGTTTTGATAGTAAGCATAAACACCATATCTGCCATGCATTATTACATTGTTCTCTATTTCAGTTCCGGCTTGTAAAGTCGTTGTACCAGAACCTCTCATATGAATACCATAATCTCCAAGCACATTTATGTAATTATTTGTTATGTGGTTATCATTAGCACCTCCTGCTCCATAAGAGTAAATACCCGCACCATTTGCTGCTGCATTAGCAATTGAAATAATTTGGTTATTAGTAAAGGTATTAAAATCAGAATTATTTGTTAATTCTACAACCGTTCCATAAGTAGTACCGATTGATTTAATTGTCATGTTTTTAAAGGTACAATAATCTGTTCCATCTAAAATAAGAACAAAATTATTCGTTGCATTTGAAGCAAATTGAAGTATAACATTTGTACTATCTCCACTTTGTGATTGGAAAGTTATTGTATTTGTAGAAGAAGTACCGGAAATAGCATTTAATATAATTTGTTCAGTATAAGTTCCTGAAAACACATTAAATGTAACTGCACCTGAAATACCAAATGTGTTTAGTGCATTTGCAGCTGCTGAAAAAGTTGGATAATCACCTCCTGTTCCAATAGTATATGTTCCGGATAAAGAGCCGGCAATCATCCTTTTTCCAAATGGAGCTGTAACTGTTGGTGTTTTAACACCTCCAACATTAATTGAAGTACATTCTGCATCAACGTAATTGCCAAGAGTTGCTGTAGAACTAATGTTATAAGTCAACCAGAAATAGTTTTTACCATTTGCTAAAGCTTGAGTTCCAACAAAATTATTTGTGGAAGCCGGAGCTGCTACTGTTGAACCAAATTGATTAATAGCAGAAAAATTACTATCTAATCCGGTGAACCATAATCTTGCATTTGAGATATCAGAAAGGCTTGTTGTTCCATTAGTACTAATGCTAAATGCTGTTGCACTTAAAGGAGTTGCATTTCCTGTCATTACTACTTCAATTCCTATTATTTCCTGATTTGATCCTCCTTGAAGAACACCAGTTGTATCAGAATGGAAAGCCTTACTTGAAACATAACTCATTGGTGTTGGTAATGCACAATCAAATTTTATATTTGGTTTTCTGTTAGATGTTCCTGAATTTGCAACGCTGGAACAAACATTTGAATTATCAAACCTATAATAATGAGTCGCAGTAGAAGATGTATTTGTCTGACTAACGCTGGCATTCCCATTATTTACGTAACTAGTATTATTGAAACAAGTTTCAACAAGAATATTACTTACTCCATCCCAAATAAATGGCGTTGAAAATGCATGTGTATTCCAACCCAAAACAGGTTGATATGAACTAATAGTATAAACAGTTGTTACACCCGTTTCCCATGAAGTTGTTAAGGCAGTGCTAGTAGTATTTTTTAATTTAATTGTAAAATTGTCTAAAGCAGGACAAGCATTTACGTTAGTAACGTCAAAAGCAAGAGAATTAATCGCACCTGTTCCTACCCCGGCAGAAATTAAGTCAGCAGCAGTTATTAAATATTGGTTTTTAGCACCCCAATAATAATTAGCATAAGGAGAACCATCTTGAGTGCCTGTATTTGCTAAAGTTCCTGTTCCAACAATAACAAAATTTCTAATTTGTTTTTTTCCGACAGGTGAAGTAACTGTTGGAGTTCTTGCTGTGTCATCAACTATAATTGAAGTGCATTGAGCATCAATATAGTTATTTAAAGTTGCAGTTGATTTAACATCATAAGTTAACCAAAAATAGTTAGACCCCTGAGCTAGAGTTACACTATCATTTGTAAATGTTAATGTAGCACCTGGACTTGCTATTGTTCCAGCAAATTGATTTGAGCTTGAAAAAGTATTGTTAGCTCCTGTAAAATATATTTTTGCATTTTGAATGTCAGACAAACTAGTTGTACCTGTTGTTGTTAGATTTAAACCTTTTACTTTTAATGGATTAATGCTATTTGTAGTAACAACTTCTATTTGTAAAATCTTTTCATTTGTTGTACCCGGAGAAACACCATTAGTGTCAGGATGAACTGCTGTACTACTAACATATTCCATTAATGTTGGCAATTGATACTCAAATCTAATATTAGGTAATCTGTTAGATGAAGCTAAGGATAAACTTCCAGGAGCAACAGTCGCACTATTGGCAAATCTACATCTGTTTGAGCCTGTTACTGTTGAGTATCTCCAACTTGGGGCTTGAAATGGTTGGAAATTTGGTCCAACAGTTTGCGAAACCAAAACCTGTAGATTACTTGTTCCATCATAAGTAAATGGTGTTATCAATGAAACTTCCATCCAGCCACTGGTTGCATTGTTAGGAAAAGGGGCACTGCTATATACTAATGTATATCCACTTAAGGAATATGAGCCGGTTGCTAGTGTTGATGTAGTTGAATTTTTCATATAAATACTAACATTTTGTGGCTGCTGAGTAGTGTTATTTCCTGAACCTTTATAAAATGCAAGTTTTGCAATATCTTTAGCTGTACCCATTTCCGCAGAAGTATAAATAAATTCACTTGCAGCGTTTAAATCATAATGTATAGGCATAGTATTATCGGTTGATGTTCCTGTACCAATAATCAGATATCCTTTAATTGATTTATCCCCAATCGGACAAGTTACAGTTGGAATTTTATTTGAAGAAGAAATTGTAATTTGTGTACAACATGCATCAACAACTCCATTATAGTTTGCTGAGGTAGGAATATCATAAGTTAACCAAAAATAGTTAGTGTCCTGAAGTAGAACCTGGCTTCCTGATATTGGGAATGAAGCACTGGGAATTATAACCATGCTTCCAAACTGATTAGTTGTAGCAAATGTACTACTTGCACCTGTGTACCATAATTTAATATTGGCAATATCTCCTAAGCTTGTTGTACCTGCAGTACTAATCATAAATTGTGTTGCAGTTAACGGATTTTGATCCCCGTTTGTAACAATTTGAATTTGCATTATTTCTTGTTCTGCAACTCCATGAAAAACAGCTTCTGTGTTTTGCAAACATGTACTTGAAGAATAAGTCATCGGAACAGATTGATAAATCCTAATATCATCAATTGCCATATCAGAAGCATAGTTCAGCCCGGTTGTACCCCTTATTCTTATCTTTATATTACCCAAACCAGCATAAGTAGCCAGGCTAATTTGTGCCTGATTATAAGCAGAACCCTGGGTTGTATTTTGTTGCCCAGTTTGTGACCATATATTTCCGGACCAGCTTGTTCCACCATTTGTTGAAACTTGTACAGATAATGTTCCCATATTAACACCATACATATGGTAGAAAATTTCCATTGTAGGATTTGAAAGATTCACGAAATTCAATAAAGGACTTATTAAATCTGCATTGTAATTATAACATCCACCTGAAGCTTCGGTATAAAGATAATTTCCGCTTCCGCTTGTATGGTCTCCATTAGGACCGGTATTTGCTGAAGGTGTTCCACCTGTTCTAGGAACCCAGTCAATGTCATCCGTAGTACTGTTTATCCAATCAATATTTAAAAAATGTGTTGCATTACAGACAGGAGTTCCGCCAACAGCTACAGTTGTTTCAAAATCCTGGATATATGGGAAGCTTATTAAGCCGGGTGACATCGTAGTGTCGCAGGCTGTAATACCACTAGAGTAGTAATGATTAGCGTCATAAGAAAATACTTTATAACAATAATTTGTGCTTGTAGTCAATCCTGTGTCAGTAAAACTGGTAGCACTTCCCATATAAACAACTTGTTCAAGATTTGCACTTAGCATAGCACCAACCCAATAAGTGTAACCATTTGTTGGTATTGGGAAAGTACTATTTGTATGTCGTACTACCATTACATCCTGATTTGAAGTGTTTTTATTCCAGCTAAGATTTATTTGAGAAGTACTTAGTGCATTAGTTGTCAAGTTAGATGGGTCATTGACAGATGATGTTGTGGCATTTGCTATAACACCTAAAGAGTAATAATGACTACCGTCATAAGACCATGCCTTGTAGTAATGCGTTCCTGAAGGCAAACTCATATGGCTAAATGAAGTTCCACTGCCACTATATATTACTGTTCCCTGTCCGGCTGCAATTTGATTATTTACCGGATAAGTTATTCCATTTATTGGAGTAGCAAATGTGTTTGATGTATTATATGCAATCATTACATCATGGTTGTTTGTGTTTTTCACCCAGCTAAGGTCAATTTGTGATGAACTAATAGTAGTTGCATTGAAGTTAGTAGGGTCAAGAATTGACTGGGTAGTAGCACTGTCAAGAACACCCGGTGAATAAATAGGAATATTATTGTAAGAGTAAATTGTATAGTAATATTTAGTGTTTGGCGTTAAACCGGTATGGCTATAATTTACAAGACTTCCTTTATAAAGAACTGTTCCTTGTCCGGGAGATATTTGGTTTCCTACTGCATATGACATTCCATTTGCAGGAGATGCAAAATTATTGACTGTATTGTAAACAACAATAACGTCGTTACTGTTTGCGTTTTTTGTCCAGCCCAAATTGATTTGTGATGTGCTAATAACTGATTGAGTGAAGTTTGTCGGGTCAGTAACAGCAGGAACAGTACTTGGTGTAAAAGTGTAACAAGTGTCAGATGTTGGGAATGTTGGGATAACATTATAATAAATGTTGTCTCCTGCATTTATTCCAAGATTAGTAGCACTACTGCTTCCGGCAGTTACATTATAAAACCCAATGCGAATTTCATTAGTTGTTTCATAAAAACTTACCTGTATATCAGCCTGATAACCCCATGTTGAACCTAAATAATTTGTATTATAAGTAAGTGCAATTGTCCAGATTCGATTTGGAGAAGAGCCTGATACCTTTTGCATGATATTGCCGACAACTGTACCATCAGTATTCCCACCATAAGATAAAAACTGACCAAAAGTGTTTGAAGGTATTGGCATATTGTTAGCAAGTGTTATCGAAGCATCAAATCTCATATAACCATTTGTATTCATAGTTAAGTTATTTGATAATCCATAACCTGTGCTGTAAACGTAGAAAGGGAATGGCCAGGCAGCAAGTGCTCCACCATCATCGTTGTTTCCGCTGTTTAAAACGATTTGAGTAGCTCCTGTCATACTAATAGCCGTACAATTAGATCCGGAAAGAGTGTAATTCCATGATGCTGTTTGTGAGATTGCTGAATTAGATAATAATAGCATAAAAGCTATAGCTAATTTTGAATAAATTGTTATGTGCTTTTTCATATTTGAATGGGTATTAATATTCATAAACTGTTATTTGTATTACTAACTTCAAAAATAATAATAAAAACCAAATTTTAATAAAAATTCTATTTTTAATAATTTCTTGTAATACAGGTTTTTATGCAAAGAAAAATATATATAAACTTATATTACTAAACAAAGACAGTAAAAGTTTCAGAAAGGTTGCAATAAATTTAGTGAATCACGTAAAATTATTTTATTTATTAAATAGGAGAATATAAAAACAAGAACGGAATTAAAATTCTGCCAAAAATCGGTCAGCATCCAAAGCAGCCATACATCCACTTCCGGCAGCAGTTATTGCTTGTTTATATAAAGGATCCTGGACATCACCGGCAGCAAAAACTCCTTCAATATTTGTTTTTGTTGTACCTGGCAAAGTTTTTATATATCCATGTTCATCAAGGTCAATTTTGCCTGCAAATATTTCTGTATTTGGTTTGTGACCAATTGCTACAAATAAACCTTCAACATCAATTTTTGCTTCTTCAGCTGTATCGGTTTTTGTTAATAGAACATGTGTAACAGCTTTTGAAAATCCTTCGGTAACACCAATAATTTCTTTAACCTGATGGTTGAAAAGTACTTCAATATTTGGAGTGTTAAAAAGTTTGTTCTGCATTGCTTTTGAAGCACGTAATTCATCTCTTCGGTGAATTAAATATACTTTCTTGCATAATTTAGCAAGGTACAAAGCTTCTTCAACAGCAGTATCACCACCACCGGTTACAGCTACATCTTTACCTTTATAGAAAAATCCATCGCAAGTAGCACATGCAGAAACTCCGTATCCATTATATTCACTTTCGGATGGAAGCCCAAGCCATCGTGCTGAAGCACCTGTTGAAATAATTATTGAATCTGCTTCAATGGTTTTGTCTTCGTCAGTTTTTGCAATGAAGGGACGCTTTGAGAAATCAACATCCGTGATTAAACCACTTTTAATATCGGTGCCGAGATTTTCGGCTTGTTCACGAATATCGGTCATTAAATCAGATCCTTGTCTTCCTTTCGGATATCCGGGGAAATTTTCAACTTCGGTTGTGATAGTTAACTGACCGCCGGGCTGGTATCCTTCATAAATGATTGGTTCTAAAGCGGCACGTGTTGCATAAATTGCTGCAGTGTATCCGGCTGGTCCTGAACCTATAATCAGGCATTTAGTTTTTTCTGTAGCTTCCATAATATATTTTGGATTTGAAATAATTTAAGATTTTAGAATGCGAATTTACTTAAAAATTATGCCAATAAAAATTATAGCTAAAGTAAATTGATATTTAAGAGGTTATAGTTTTACTGTTTCATGACATTATGACGTAAATCGTATAATAAAAAAAGCCTGATGAAAGATTCAAAAGGCTATTTTTTTTGTCGGAGTGACAGGACTTGAACCTGCGACCACTTGGCCCCCAGCCAAGTACGCTACCAACTGCGCTACACCCCGATTATTTTGCAAAAATAAATAAAAAAATGCGGATTTTAAGATGAAAATCCGCATTATATATTTTTACTTATATTACAATTCTATTCTTATAGAACCAAGCTCCACAGGGTTAATACACATAACCGGTATTTGAGCCTGATTGAATATCATTTGCTCATCCCATTTGCTTAATATAAAAGAAAACATATCAGGATTTGTCATTGTCATAATTAAATCAGTTTCTTTCGCTACTGCATAGTCGAGGACTTGTTTAGCAAAATTTCCTTCTTTTTCAGGCGAATCAAGGACGAATTCAATTTTATGTCTATCGAAAATTTGAGTTACTTGTTTTATGATTATTCTAAGTTTGTCGTTTAAATAATCATCGTTTGAATTAATTACGTATAAGTGAATTTTTGACTTAAAAGTTTCGGCAATATGAATTGCCCATTTTACTTTTTGACGTACTTCAGAAATGTCGTGAATTGGGAAAACAATATCGTTATATCCGTCGGCAAAATGTCTTTTTTGAACTACTATCACGGGAGATGGTGAACTTGTGATTACTTTCAGGGCAAAGCTTCCTGTTAGATGTTGTATTCCTATTTTACCATGAGTTCCAAGCATAAGCAAATTAGCCCCAATTTCTTCGGCAACTTCACTTATTGTGCTAAAAATACTTCCTTCTTTGGAGATATAGCTTACATCAATACCAAATTCCTTTTGGTATTTTTCAGCAATTTCTTTTAATTTTTCATCAACAGCATCTAATCCTAAATCTTCTTTTTTTAAATCAGATTTTGTGGTTTTATCAATAACATGAAGGATACTTGCTTTATAAGAAAGATTTTTAGCTAAAGCTACTCCATGTTGAATAGCATTATCACATACTTCTGAGAAGTCGGTTGGAATTAATACGATGTTGTTTGTTTTCATTATAAATTTGTTTAAAGATTTATTTTTATTTATTACCAACAAATATAGTAATTTTTTATTTTGTCTAATAATTATTTCATAAAGATTAGAGATTCATCAGCTTTTTCTCTAAAATTTTTAGATATTCTAACTTCTTAAATTCCCTGTTTTTTTTTGAATATTCTGTAAAATATTTATGATTTTGTAAAAATTTCACCTGGATTTTAAGCCATTCTTTATCAGTTAATATCAGTCCAATGTTTATCCATTCTTTTCTTAGTTTTTCAGCAGTTTCAAAATAATCGTCTCGCCCCAGATAATCAAGATCGGCATCACATAATATTTTTTCAAGTTGGAATTTAGGTCTTTGAGGAATCTTAGTGCTACTAATCAATTTGGAAATATGTTCTATGTCATTTAATGAATATTTGAATTTGGGTAGTATTTCTTCAACCATTCTTGATGATTCTTCTTCATGTCCTTGATAAAATTTTAATAATCCTGCATCATGAAATAAAGCAGCAGTTTTTAAAAGTATTAATTCATGTGCGGATACTTTTTCATATTTACCTATTTTTATAACAGCATTGTAAACATTGATTGTATGCTTAAGACTATGGTATAAATATGAAGGGTCAAGCTCTTTTTTAAGTTTGTTTAATATAAATACCTTGACGCCTTCGAAATCCATAATTAATTTTTAGGTGTAAAAGTAGAAATTAATACAATAAAAAAAGCGACATAGCTGTTGCTTTTTTGAAAAAGATTGTGTGTGTTAGAT
>JAIPBB010000170.1 GCA_021739805.1 Saprospiraceae bacterium
GAATTGTTAATGGAGACGACTTTCAAATCGTGTATTCTGACACTCCCGGAATAATGGAGCCAAATTATAAATTGCAGGCTTCGATGATGAAATTTGTTACTAATTCATTGAAAGATGCTGATATAATTCTTTTTGTTACAGAAATAAAAGGCGATAGTATTAATGATGAATTTATTGAAATTCTTAACGATTCAAAGATTCCAAAAATCTTAGTAATAAACAAAATCGACCTTTCAAATCAGGAAGAGCTTGAAGAAAAAGTTGAATATTGGCATAGCAAAATTCCAACCGCTGCTATTTTACCGGTTTCAGCTTTGGAAAAATTTAATGTGGATGAAGTTTTCAATAGAATTATGGAAGTTCTTCCAGAATGCCCTCCATATTTTTCTAAAGATGAACTTACTGATAAATCAATGCGGTTTTTTGTTTCTGAAATAGTTAGAGAAAAAGTGCTGTTAAACTATCAGAAAGAAATACCTTATTCAGTTGAAATAGTCGTTAATGAATATAAAGAAAGTGAAGATATAATTAGAATTTATACTACAATTTTTGTTACCAGAGAATCTCAGAAAATGATTCTTCTGGGACATAAAGGAAAAGCAATCAAACAACTGGGAATTGACTCAAGAATTGATATTGAAGAGTTTGTCAATAAAAAAGTTTACCTGGAACTTACTGTAAAAGTAAGCAAAGATTGGCGAAATGACGAAAAACAATTGAAACGTTTTGGTTATGAGTTGTAAATTTGCAAAAAAATAAAAGGAATGGGAAATATTTTAGCTATAGTCGGAAGACCAAACGTTGGGAAATCAACATTTTTCAACAGGCTTGTAAAAAAAAGACAGGCAATTGTTGAGGAAACAAGTGGTGTTACTCGTGACAGACATTATGGACGGTCAGATTGGAATGGAGTTGAGTTTTCGGTAATTGATACCGGTGGTTATGTTGTCGGTTCAGACGATATATTTGAAGAAGAAATACGTAAGCAAGCTGTCTTAGCAATTGAAGAAGCTGATGTTATTGTTTTCCTGATGGATGTTAAAGAAGGATTAACAAGCCTTGATGAAGATGTTGCAAATGTTCTTCGCAGAACTAAGAAAAAGGTTTTTATAGTCGCTAACAAAGTTGATAATCCTGACAGAATTGATGATGCAAGTGAGTTTTATCAATTGGGTTTAGGACAAGTTCATTGTGTTTCAGCAGTAAATGGATTTGGAACCGGCGACCTTTTGGATGAAATTGTTAAGGAATTTGACAAAAACCTTGATGAAAAAATTCCGGATTTACCAAAAATCGCAGTTGTCGGAAGACCAAATGTTGGAAAATCTTCATTGATAAATGCTTTAATTGGAGAAGAAAGAAATATCGTTACTCCAATTGCAGGAACCACAAGGGATACAATCTATACTCAATACAATAGTTTTGGCTTTGATTTTTTATTTATTGATACTGCCGGTTTAAGAAAAAAGGGGAAAGTTCATGAAAACATTGAATTTTATTCTGTATTACGTTCTGTAAGAGCAATTGAAAGTTGTGATGTTATTTTATTGATGATTGATGCTCAAACGGGTTTCGAATCACAGGACCAGGCAATATTTCATCTAGCTGAAAAAAATCATAAAGGAGTTGTTATAATAGTAAACAAATGGGATTTGGTTGAAAAAGAAACTAACACTTCAAAAGATTATGAAGCTATGATTAGAGAAAAAATAGCTCCTTTTACTGATGTCCCTATTGTTTTTACTTCAGTGCTTAATAAACAAAGAATACATAAAGCATTAGAGTTAGCTCAGCAAGTTTATAATAATCGAAAGTTGAGAATCCCAACATCCCAACTAAATGAAATAATGTTGCCAATAATGCAAAATCAACCTCCACCGGCACTAAAAGGAAAATTTATTAAGATTAAGTATATAACCCAACTGCCAACTGAGTTTCCTGCTATTGCCATTTTTTGCAATTCTCCACAATATGTGAAAGATCCATATAAACGTTTTATCGAAAACAAAATACGTAAGCTTTTTAATTTTTCAGGTTCACCATTAGAAATCTATTTCAGACAAAAATAATCAGTGGAAGAAGGAGTTCGCATCGATAAATGGTTGTGGGCAGTCAGGTTGTTTAAAACTAGAAGCCAGGCTACAGATGCCTGTAAATCAGGTAAAATTAAGATTGATGGAAAAACAGTGAAAGCTTCACGCGAAGTAAAAATAGGTGAAACCATTAGCTTTAATAAAGACCATATTACTCGAACTGTAAAGGTTAAAGAACTATTAAAGAATAGAGTTGGAGCAAAGTTGGTTGAAATTTATTTGGAGGATTTAACTCCTGATGAAGAATATAACAAACAAAAATTGGTAAATATTAGGAATTTCGAATTTCGTGGAAGAGGAATTGGACGACCAACGAAAAGAGACAGAAGAGATATTGAAAAGCTGAAGGATATTTAAGTTTGAAGTCGGAAGACCGAAGTCAAGAGCAATCCGTCAATTCAAGGCGTCATTGCGAAGGAGGAACGACTGAAGCAATCTATTGAAATTAAGCTATTAAAAAAGGCAGATTGCTTCGCTTCGCTCGCAATGACGAATCAAGGAATAAGTCGGAAGTAAAATTAAAATTAAAGAATTAATAAAAATAAGGTTTTATGTTCAAAAGAAAACAATTAAGTGCTAATTTCTTCGGTCTTCAGACTTCGAGCTTCGGACTAATTTTATCATTTTTATTTATACTTAATACTGCCTGCTCCCAAGTAGATAATAAGAAAGAAAATACAGGAAAACCTAAGGCTAGTTATACAATAGCGTTCTATAATGTTGAGAATTTATTTGACACTATTGACGACCCTAAAACAAATGACCAGGAATTTCTTCCGACTGATAAGAAAAAATGGGATACAAAAAAATACACAACAAAAGTGAATAATATTTCAAAAGTCTTAGCTTCTGTTGATGAAAACTTGCCGATTATTATTGGTCTTTGTGAAATTGAAAACAAATCAGTTGTAGAAGATTTGGTAAAAACTAAATTTCTTCAAAAAGGAAAATATCAAATAATACATCAGGAAAGCCCTGATTTTAGAGGAATTGACAATGCATTTCTTTATAAAAAAAAGGACTTTAAATATTTGTATTACAAAGCAATTTCTGTAAAGCTTCCAGATAATCCAAAGTTTACGACACGCGATATTCTCTATGTAAAAGGATTGATTAAAAAAGACACATTTCATATTTTTGTAAATCATTGGCCTTCACGCAGCGGCGGACAGAAAAAATCCGAACATAAAAGAATACAGGCAGCCAAGACACTAAAACATACAGTTGACTCAATTTATGCTGTAAATCCAAAAGCAAATATTATTATTATGGGTGATTTTAATGATGAGCCAACGGATAAAAGCATAGAGGTTTTAACAAAATCTAAAACTGATAATTTAATTAATCTAACCGCCAAATGCACAAAAGCAGATGAAGGAAGCTATTATTACTGGAAAACCAAAGAATGGAATAAACTAGACCAAATTATTGTTTCTAAAGATTTTCCATATTCCAATTCTTATTCTATAGAATTTGAATATCATATTTTCAAACCCGAGTGGATTTTAGCTAAAGAAGGCGAAGTAATGGCTCCCAGCAAAACTTTTGCAAAAGGATATAATGGCGGATATAGTGACCATTTGCCGGTTTTTTTGAAGCTGTTATACTACAAGTAATCAAAAATATTTTAAAAATTTAAAAGCTGTTTTAATATCGAAACAGCTTTTTTTGTGTAAAGCTCAAACTTTTAACAATATGTAATTATGATATTTTAAAAATTATCATAACTTTGATGGTGAAATCATTTTTGATATTAATAAATTCTTAAAGTATTCCATAACAATGAATAAATCCAAAATATTAATAACTTTTTTCTTAATCTTTTGTGTTAGTCTCATCTTTGATACATCAATGACTGCCCAAACTAAAGAACTTTGGGGAATGACATCTAAAGGAGGTGATTGTAATGCAGGAACAATATTTAAAACAACAATAAATGGAGATAGCCAAAGTGTGGTTTATTCATTTTGTAAAATCTCTGGAAGATTCCCTAAATATACATCCTTATGTGAAGCTCTAAACGGAAAATTATATGGAATGACAAATTACGGTGGGGAATTCGATGATGGAATTCTTTTTGAATACGACCCTTCTAATGGGAAATACTCACCAAAAATCGATTTCAAATATAATACTATAGGAAAAAATCCATTTGGTAGTTTAGTGCTTGCATCAAATGGTAAATTGTATGGAATGACTTGCGAAGGAGGAAAGTACAATTCAGGTGTTATCTTTGAATATGAGCCTGTTAATAATACATACATAAAAAAAATTGATTTAATTGACAGTACTGGAAGATATCCATTTGGTAATTTAATACAGGCATCAAATGGGAAACTATACGGAATGACATCAGCAGGAGGAGTAAATTATCATGGTGTAATATTCGAATATGATATTAATAGTAACACCTATATAAAAAAGTTTGACTTTGATGAAGTAACAAGTGGGAGAAGACCCATGGGAAGTTTAGTCCAAGCATCAAATGGAAAGTTATATGGAATGACAAGTCAAGGTGGAGTAAACAGTGATGGAGTTATCTTCGAATATGACCCAATTGCAGATACTTACACTAAGAAATTTGAGTTTGATGGCTCTAATGGTAGTACTCCCTATGGGAGCCTGTTTCAAGCATCAAATGGAAAGTTATATGGAATGACCAAAATTGGTGGTATTTCTAGTGCTTGGTATGGAAAAGGAGTTCTTTTTGAGTATGATCCAATAACAGATATATTTATAAAGAAAATAGATTTTGATGGGGACAATAAGGGGAAAGAACCTACTGGTAGCTTAATTCAGGCAACAAATGGAAACTTATATGGGATGACAGGTAGTGGGGGAAATTTATACAGTAATGGAGTTATTTTCGAATATAATCCAGCTACTAATATATTTTTGAAGAAGTTTGTCTTTGGTGGGGAAAATGGAGAACATCCACTTGGAAGTTTAGTGTTGTCATCAAATGGGAAATTATTCGGAATGACTGAATATGGTGGAACGAATGATGCTGGAGTTCTATTTGAATACTTTCCAGATATAAATCAATTTACGAAAAAAGTTGATTTTGATGAAGCAATAAATGGTAATAATCCATTAGGAGGTCTAATTCAGGCTAGTAATGGTAAATTATATGGCATGACAAATTCTGGTGGAGCGTTTAATTACGGAATTCTTTTCGAATATAATCCTGAAACAAAAATATATACAAAAAAACTTGATTTTGATGGAGCTAATAATGGGAGACGTCCTGTAGGAAGTTTAATTCAGGCATCTAACGGAAAATTGTATGGTGTAACAAGTGGCGGAGGAATAAACGATCTTGGAGTTTTGTTTGAATATGATATAACTACAAATATATTTGAAAAAAAAGTTGATTTTAGTTCTACCATAGGACGACATCCTAAGGGCAGTTTATTTCAAGCATCCAATGGAAAATTGTATGGTATGACTTCAGGTGATGATATAAGTTATGATTTTGGGTCGCTCTTCGAATACAATATAGGTAGTAATATATGTACAAAAAAATATGATTTTAATGAGTTTTATCATGTAAATTTTTCAAATGGTAAATTAATTCAAGCAACTAATGGGAAATTATATGGGATGTTAAGTTATGGAGGTACATATGATAAAGGTCTTCTCTTTGAGTTCGACATTTCTACTGGTATCTATGCAAAAAAAATTGATTTCGAAGGAATTAACGGTAGTTCTCCATATGGAAGCCTATTCCAAGCATCTGACGGGAAATTGTATGGAATGACATACATTGGAGGTGTAAATGATGATGGAGTTCTTTTTGAATACGAACCGGTATCTAATACATATACAAAAATAATTGATTTTGATATATATTCAAAAGGACGACATCCTTTCGGAAGCCTAATGCAGGCTTCTAATGGAAAATTATATGGTATGACAGGTTTAGGCGGAATTAATGGTTCAGGTGTTCTTTTTGAATATGATTTCCTAAAAGATGCTTATTCAAAGAAACTTGATTTTGACGGTAGTAATGGAGAACTTCCTTATGGACATTTGATTGAAGTTGATTATTATAATTATGGTTTTGGAACTAATTGTGATTGCTTTGTCTCCCCGAATCCTACATCAGGAATAATAAATGTAAATGCAATTGATCTGGAGGAAATTCAAATCCTTAATTACAGCGGAAAAACAATCATGCAGTTCAATTCTAATAACCTACATTCTGCTATTGATTTATCATCTTTTGCTAACGGTATCTATTTTGTAAAAGTAACTCGAAAGGATTGTGTAGCTATTAGAAAAATAATTTTATTCTAATTAAAAAAAACAGGCCCACAAAAGAACCTGTTTCACTGATGAACTTTCAGTTTTCAATTGAACAGCTATTCAATCAAAAGTTTTCCGGAATAAATTATATTATTCTCTGATTTAATTTTGTAGAAATACAAACCTGAATTTAAGTTGCCTTTGTGAAATTTAAATGAATTGCTTGCAGGATAATAATTTACTTTGACAAGTTTTCCAATGCAATCGTAAATTTCAAGCTCTATTTGTCCCTGAATTTTGCTTGCATCATAATTCTTAATTTCAAAAGTGCAATAATCATATACCGGATTTGGGTAAACCTGAACTGATGAATTATTGAAGTTTTTTGATGCCAGTCCAACCGGATAAGCACCCATAATTGCTAGGTCATCAATTGATACCATTAACCATTCGTAATAACCGGCAGTATATTTAAAAGCAATATATCCGGTGTCAGCCGAAATTGGAATTGTGAAGGAAGTATCAACAAAACCAAAGGTTTGCGGAAAAAGTGTTAAGTCAACAATTTCTACAAAGTCGCTATCTGCAGGGTTTTTGCTTCCATCACTCATCCATATTCCAAAATAAACATCTGGCGGACTACTCATTCTACTCGACATGATTTTTACATTAAGAATTCCACTTTGTGCCAGATAAAGTGCATTTGAAACCATCCAGTCTTCAACTGAATCGGTGCCTGTTGTCATAGGATAATCATGATTTAAACAAAAAGGTTGCGATGCTGTAGATGGAGCATAATTCCAATTATGCATATCCGAATCACCTAAACGATATTCAGTCCAGAAGCTTTGTTCCGATGTGCTGTCGAAACCTGTACCCCAATAAACTTGTGCATTTGAAAAATTGTAAAAACCTAGTAAAATAAGGATAAGTAATGTTTTTTTCATGTTGTGAATTTTAAGTTTATTAAATTAGCCACAGATTCACAGATTATTATTGAAAAATGCTTCTAGAATTTATGACAGTTAATTTCTATTTTAATAAATTAAAAAATCATTATTAGTTGTTAGATGAATTATTACGCGAAAAAGTTGCGTCAAATTAAAATTAGATGATTATTTTTTTTAATCTGTGAATCTGTGGCAAATTATTCTTCTTTGATTTCATCCTAAAAATGTATTATTTTGTTTAACCAAATTTTTTGACCGTAAACAGATGAAAGAGTGTAAAGTTGAAAAGAATAAATCCAATTGCAATTGCTCTTATCCTTGCAGTAAAAAAGGAATTTGTTGCGATTGCATTGCTTCTCACCGAAGAAGCGGAGAACTGCCTGCCTGCTATTTTCCAAATGATATGGAAAGAGGGTATGACAGGTCGGTTGAGAATTTTATTAGAATTTATAAGGAAAGAGGAGTTAGTTGGTACTAAAAAGTCTGAAGACCGAAGTCGGAAGTCGGAAGTGTGGAACTAGCCAACGAGTAACGAGAACCAAGTAACGAGCAACAAGCAATGAAAGAAAAATTCGAAATAGTAGTTAAAACAATCACCGGACTTGAAGAAGTTTTAGCAGAAGAATTAAAAGCAATTGGAGCTGAAGATATTAGTATTCTTAAAAGAGCAGTTTCATGCAAAGGGGATAACGAATTAATGTACAAAGCAAATTATTTATGCCGGACTGCACTTAGGGTTTTAAAGCCAATTGCGGTTTTCGAAGTGGATGATGAAAAGGATTTATACGATAAGATTTCGAAAATCGACTGGTTGAAAATAATTAATGTTGATGGAACTTTGGCTATTGATGCTGTTGTAAATAATTCAACATTAACTCATTCACAATATGTTTCATTAAAAACCAAAGATGCAATAGTTGACCAGTTTCGTGACAAATTCGGGAAACGACCTTCGGTTGATTTAAAGCATCCTGACATTAGAATTAATATTCATATAAGTCGTAATAATTGCACGGTTTCTCTCGATAGTTCAGGGGATTCCCTTCATAAAAGAGGGTATAGAAAAACACTTGGAATTGCTCCAATAAACGAAGTTTTGGCTGCAGGTTTAATTCTTTTAAGTGAATGGGATAAAAAATCTGATTTTGTTGATCCAATGTGTGGCTCAGGAACAATTCTGATTGAAGCCGCTATGATGGCAAATAATATTCCAGCCGGATATTATCGTAAGTTTTTTGGTTTTACAAAATGGATGGACTTTGATAAAAAGTTATGGGAAAAGATTCTTGATGATAATAAATTCGATGACCTTAGTTCAGAAGCTAGAATAATTGGTTCAGATATTTCACCGCAGGCAATTGCCGAAGCAAGGGAAAATCTATTGAATTCAGAATTATATACGAAAATTGAATTGAAAATAGCAGCTTTAAAAGACCTTGAACCATTTGAAAATGGTGGGATTATGGTATGTAATCCTCCTTATGGTGTAAGAGTTCAAACCGATGATATTATTGAGCTTTACAAAGAAATTGGAGACGCACTCAAACAAAAGTTTCGAGGATTTAATGCTTTTGTTATAAGTTCAGATTTGCGTGCAATTAAATTCATTGGACTTAAACCATCAAAGAAAATCATTATCTTTAACGGTCCATTGGAGTGCAGGTATAATAAGTTTGAGATTTATCAAGGGTCGAAGAAAGCGAAAAATAAATAGCTATAAATAACAAATGACAAATGACAGATGATAAATAAATTCCAAATCTCAAAAATCAATTAACAAACAAATTCAAATGACCAATTTTCAAAACATTTTTTTGCAAATGTTTGGAGTTTTGAAAATTGATTATTGAATATTATTTGTATTTTGGAACTTGTTTTTTGATGCTTATTTTTTTGTATTTTAAAAATTGGAACTTATTTGTATTTTGGAACTTGTATTTTGGAAATTTAAAACAACATTATGACTAAAATCAAAAGAATAGGAGTTCTCACCTCAGGAGGCGATGCTCCCGGAATGAACGCCGCAATTCGTGCAGTTGTGCGAACAGGAATTTACCACAAACTCGATGTTTATGGAATTTGTCGGGGTTATGAAGGTTTGATTGATGGTGATTTCAAGAAAATGGAAAATCATTCGGTTGCGAATATTATTCAAAGGGGAGGAACAATTCTGAAATCTGCCAGAAGCGAGGAGTTTAAAACAGAAGAAGGAATGCAAAAAGCATACTTCAATCTTACTGAAAATAAAATTGACGCTTTAGTTGTGATTGGTGGAGATGGAACATTTACAGGAGCATTGCAATTTGGTGAGAAGTATGATTTTCCGATTATTGGTATTCCCGGCACTATTGATAATGACCTTTTTGGTTCTGATTATACAATTGGTTATGACACTGCTCTAAACACAGTTGTTGAAGCAGTTGATAAAATCCGGGACACAGCAGGTTCGCATAATCGATTGTTTTTTATAGAAGTAATGGGGCGTGATGCCGGATTCATTGCATTAAGAAGTGGCATTGCAACAGGAGCCGAAGACATCCTAATCCCCGAAACAGTTACTCATATTGACGAATTGATATCAAAACTTAAACACGACAGACGTTCAAATAAAACCTCAGGAATTATTATTGTTGCCGAAGGTGATGATGAAGGCGGAGCTTATGATATTGCACGAAAAGTGAATGAAAAATTCAATCAATATTCTACAAGAGTATCAATACTTGGACATATTCAGAGAGGTGGCTCACCATCATGCATGGACAGAGTTTTAGCATCAACCTTAGGTTATGAAGCAGTTGTTGGATTATTAGATGGAAAAAATGCTGTTATGGTAGGACAGGTTGATAAAAAAATTGTTTTCACATCTTTCGAAAATTCAATTAAGCATAATCAGGAAATAAATAGAAATATGTTGGAAATGGCGAGGATACTTTCTTTGTAAATAACCCTTTTGAATATTGAATATCGATTAACGATTGCAGATTTTTGATGTGTTATTTCATAGCGAAATACATCAAAAATCGTTAATCCTTGTTCTTAAATCAATTTAATAAGTTTTTATTGCCCATATATTTTATAATTAAAAAACACTTTGTTTACTGATTATCCCTAATATTGATGTTTGCTTCTATTATCAATAAAAGTAACCACTTCTATATATGATTTTACTAATTTATAAATTAATGAGATGTTTTTATGAATAGTGCATTTTCTTAATTGCTTTTTTTTGGAAGCAGGGCATAATTTTTTGTTTTTCTTTAGATTGTCTAATAGTTTGTTAGTTCTATTTTCAAAATCTAACGCTATTTCCGCTGACCATTGTTCTAAAATAAAATCAATAGTTTTTTCATAAGAAAGCTTGGCTTGCTCTGACCAAATTATTTTCATTTCTTTTGAGCATTTAAAATGCGTTGATGTATGCTTTTTCTTACTTCTTCATCGGTATGTGTGTTGCCCTTTTCTAAATCGTTTAAGCCCTTATTAATAGCTTTTTTATTTTCATCACTTAATTCATCCCACCAATCTACAGTTTGAGATATTTCAATAAAATCAAGTGTTTTAAGATAGTTTAACAGAGCTTTTGCTTTAGAGTTATTTTCTGATATTCTCAATGTATAATCTTGCATTTTTAAGAATTTTATTTGAGCTATTTTTCACTCTATAATTTACATACAAAGATAATGAAAAATTGTTTTTAATGCGAATTAAATAATATATACTGCCAGGAAATAAATAGGAATATGTTGGAGATGGCGAGGATACTATCGTTGTAAAACCTAAGCCGAATAACCCTAGGGCAGGCTGGAAAAGACAAATAACAAAAGACAAATAACAAATAAATTCCAATTTTCAAAAAAAGAAAAACACCAAACCTGATGCTAAACACAAACAAAATACTGATTCAAAACGACTATTTGTCGGCAATCCTGTTTGGAATTTTATACATTGCAGTTTGGTTATTGTTTGATATTTGATGCTTGTATTTTGTTATTTTTTTGCCAATAATAACACGAATA
>JAIPBB010000171.1 GCA_021739805.1 Saprospiraceae bacterium
AGTAAAAAGGAAAAAGGAAAAAGTCGGAAGTCGGAAGCCGGAAGACAGAAGTCCGAAGTGATTGTCAGACCGAGTGCAACGCTTTGATGAAATTAGAATTTTAGTGCAACTTAATTGCGTGGCGTATCGAGGAATGACGGAAAGATAAAAGTAAAAGTTGAAAGAAAGTATAAATAGAATGATAAAGCAGTAAAATTATAATAAGAAATTTACTTATGAAAGAACTCATTAATATAGGATGAAGATAATTGAAACACCACGTGACGGAATGCAGGGAATAAAAGAATTTATTCCAACTGAATTGAAGATTGAATATATTAATTCTTTACTTAAAGTAGGTTTTGATACTGTGGAAGTTGGTAGTTTTGTTTCTGCTGAAGCTATTCCTCAACTAAGCGACACTGCCGAAGTTTTGAAAAAGCTTAACATTTCAGAAATAAAATCAAAATTAATGGTTTTGGCAGCAAATATAAAAGGAGCTAAAATCGCATCAAGCTTTGAAAATATTAATTACATTCTTTATCCATTTTCAGCTTCCGAAAGTTTTCTAAAACGAAATATAAATTCAGATTTTAATAAATCGAAAAAGATAATTGATGAATTTCAGAATATCTGTTTAAAACAAAATAAAGAGTTAATTGTTTATATTGCAATGAGTTTTGGAAATCCTTATGGTGACAAATGGCATCCTGAAATTATTTGCGAATGGGTTGATTATTTGAGTAAACTGGAGATTGGAATAATTCCTTTGTCAGATATAACAGGCGAATCGAATCCTGAAAAAATTTCAAATGTTTACTCATTGCTAAACAAAGAATTTCCTGATATTGAATTTGGTTTTCATCTTCATACTGATAAAAAAAGCTGGAAAGAAAAAGTTGATGCTGCTTATAAAAACGGTTGCAGAAGATTTGATACTGTTATTGGTGGAATGGGTGGTTGCCCGATGACAGGCTATGAACTTCTCGCAAATCTTAATACCTTTGACCTTTTGGATTATTGTTCAGAAAATAAAATTGAAACAAAATTAGATAAATCGAAATTAGAAGAAGCACGGAGAATTGCTTCAAAAATCATAAAATAAAATATTGAAATGGAAAAAGAAATAAAAACACAAGAAGATTTAAACAAAAAAGAAACAGCTCGATTAATTATCGACTATTTTCATAGAACAATGATGCATCACGCAATGTGGTTTGGCGAAGTCCAACATCAATTTGGAAGAGAAAAAGCACTTGAGGCAATGAAGGATGCTTATTCAAAAAGCTACGGCATTCAAATGAAAAGATTATCAAAGGTTTTAGGTTTTGAGATGGAAGATGATATTCCAAAACCAATGCTGGAGCTTACGGATGAAACACTTCAAAATTTAAAAGAAAATGCTGCCGTAAACTGGCTTGCAAACGATGGTGTTTGGTTTCAAACTGTTGAATTTTCAAGAAATATGCATGACGCAAAACGTTGTAATGACTCTGCCTGGGGACAATTTTCTCCTTTCGAAGCCTGGTCAATAAAGCGTTATTTGAATCTACCGGAAAACTCTGGTTTGGAAGGCTTAAAAAAGGCTTTGCAATTTCGATTATATGCAACAGTAAACGAACAATCAATTGTTGAAGAAACCGAAAACAGTTTTGTGTTTCAGATGAATAATTGCAGGGTTCAATCAGCAAGAAAACGAAAAGGATTGGACGATTATCCATGCAAGTCAGGCGGTATGATTGAATACACTACCTTTGCTGAAGCTATTGATTCAAGAATAAAAACAGAATGTATTGCATGTCCTCCTGATGCTCACCCAGAAGAATGGTTTTGTGCCTGGAGATTTTATATTGATTAAAAATTAGCTGTATTTTTATGACAGTTTGAACAGAAGTTTTAATTTAGCAGAATTAAAGTTAAAAGTCGGAAGTCAAAAGACAAAAGACAAAAGACAAAAGGCAAAAGGCAAAAGGCAAAAGGCAAAAGTAAAAAGGCAAAAGTTTACCCCGATAGCTATCGGGGGCAAAAGTAAAAAGGCAAAAGTAAAAAGTAAAAAACGGTATCAGCAAATGTGAAACTTGTAACCTGCGAAACGAAGCAAGCCCTTAGGGAAACCCGAAACTTGAAACTTGCACTTCGACTCCGCTCAGTGTATATTCTTGGGTCATTGAGCGGAGTCGAAATGAAACCTGAAACTTGAAACTTCAAACCTGAAACCTAAAACCAGAAACGAGAAACAAACGATCTAAATATTGCACACCATGATAACAAGCAAAATACTCGCAATTAATCCAAATCCTACAACTACTAAGATTGCGATTTATAAAAGCACTAAGTTGGTGTTTTTAAAAACCATAAAACACAAAGAAGAAGAATTAAAACAATTTAAAGAACTATCCGACCAGGTTGAATATCGTTCAAAGTTGATTTTAGCTGAACTTGATGATAATGACATTAATCCTGAATTAATTCATATTATTGTTTCGCGGGGAGGATTGATTAAACCTTTGGTATCAGGAGTATATTCCATTAATAAAAAAATGGAAAACGATTTAAAGGTTGGGATTTTTGGTCAACATGCCAACAATCTTGGAGGATTAATCGCCAACTATCTTACTAAAAGTTTGACAAATGCAAAATCATATATTGCTGATCCTTCGGTTGTTGATGAATTGGATGATGTTTCAAGAGTTTCCGGTCATCCATTGTTCGAAAGAAGGTCAATTTTTCATGCTTTGAATCAAAAATCTGTTTCAAGAAAATTCGCTAAATCAATAAACAAAAAGTATGATGAACTAAACTTGATTGTTACTCATATCGAAAGTGGAATATCAGTTGGTGCTCATGAAAATGGAAGAGTAATCGACGTAAATCAAGCTTTTGACGGTGCAGGACCTTTCTCATTTGAAAGAACAGGAACTCTTCCTGTGGGTGATTTATTACGCTTATGTTTTAGTGGAAAATATTCAGAAGATGAAATAATGGAAATGGTAACTCAAAAGGGTGGATTGGTTGCATATCTTGGAGTAAATAACCTTACTGAACTTGAAACCAAAGTTGAGTCAGGTGATGAAAAAGCAAATTTTATAGCTTATGCAATGGCATATCAGGTTGCTAAAGAAATTGGAGCTATGTACACAGTTCTTCAAGGAGATATTGATGGAATCATTTTATCAGGAGAAATTTTCCATTGGACAAAATTCACTAATTGGGTTTCTGATAGAATCGAAAAAATCGGTCCAATAGCAGTTTATCCAAACGAAGATGAAATGGAAGCTCTTGCTGCAAACGGATTGATGATTTTACGTGGGGAAGTTGAAGTACTAGAGTACAAATAACAAATAACAAGCACCAAAAATCAAATAAATTCCAATGTTTAAAAATCCCAAAATCCAAACGTTTTGAAAATTTAGAAATTGTCCCGATGGCTATCGGGATAGAATTTATTTGGGATTTGTATTTTGTGTTTTGGTGCTTTATTTGAAATTAGCTAAAAATTGTCAACATTATAAATAGTTATGATTTTTCAAAACAAAGATATTGACTACCTTAACAACTTCTCTAAAAACACTTTAGTTGAGAATTTGGGTATTGTTTTCACCGATATTGGCGATGATTGGCTTGAAGCAAAAATGGAAGTTTGTGAAAAGACAATCCAACCTTATGGAGCAATTCATGGCGGTGCATCTTTGGCATTGGCTGAAACTGTTGGAGGCGGGGCTTCTGCACTTGTTCTTGATAGAGAAAAATATATCGCAAACGGAGTAGAAATTAATGGAAATCATCTCAGGCCTGTCAGAAACGGCTTTGTGACAGCCAGAGCCACAATTCTTCACAAAGGCGAAAGAACTCATGTTTGGGAAATAAAAATTACTGATGATGAAGGCAATTTAATTTCTGTTTGCAGGCTTACTAATATTGTTATCAAAATAGAAAAGTAAGATGAATTCCAATCAGATAGAATCTCAATCCTATAATTTGGACATTATTCAACAAAAGTGCTTTGAGAGACAAATGCCTTTCATTTCATTCAAATTTCCGGGTGAAGAAAAAATCACAACTTTCATTCAGAATGATAATTCGGTTCATCATTTAAGTTCGTATAGTGAAATTGAAAAACAAGAGGGATTTGTGTTTTTCCCATTTAGAGTTTCCTGCACCATACCAAGCTTTATTATTAAACCTGATTTAAAATTTGAAGGTGATTTTATTAATGAAGAACTGATTGATTTTTCGAAATTTGAAACAAAGAAAAATAATAAAATAGATATTATTCAAAGTACATCAGAAAAAGAATATAAACAAAATGTTGCTAAGGCTATTGAAACCATTTCAAATTCAAAAATGAGTAAAATTGTTATTTCAAGAATTTTAGAAAAAAAAGTTGGAGAAGATTTTAGTCCTTTTAAATTTTATAAGACTTTATGCGAAAAATACTCAAATGCTTTTGTTTATTTGATTTTTCACCCCACAGTTGGAATGTGGGCGGGAGCAAGTCCCGAAGTTCTTGTTAAAGTCAAGAAAGAGAAAATTCATGCCGTTGCATTAGCAGGAACACAAAAACTGGATGGCAAAAATATTTCAGAAATAAAATGGGAAAACAAAGAAATTGTTGAGCAGGAAATTGTTGCCGATTTTGTTTTTGATTGCCTGAATAATAATGACTTAAAGGAATTACAAAGGGACGAGGCTAAAAGTTTTGCAGCAGGAAATCTTGTTCATATTATTACAAATTTTAATGCAACTGCAGGAGCTAATTTTAGTTTTGGGAATTTAGTTAAGAATCTGCATCCAACACCTTCGGTAAGTGGTGAACCTAAAAAGGACAGCATAGAATTTGTAAATGCGATTGAAAGCCATAGTCGCGAATATTACTGTGGATTCATGGGTCCAATTAATTGCAATGAAAGTTCAAATCTGTTTGTAAATTTAAGATGTATGAAGATTTGCAATAATTCATTAGCTTTGTATGTTGGTGCGGGAATCACAAAAGACTCTGAACCTGAGAAAGAATGGATTGAAACCGGGGAAAAAGCTAAGACTTTATTAGCGGTGATTGACAATCTTTAACTATGAAAATATGATTACCTAAATTATAATTGCAAAGAAAATATTCAAAAAATTCCAAAAGACAAAAATCAAAAAACAAATAAACTTCAAATACCAATATTTTAAATGTTCGAAACTATTCCTGATGATTGTTCAAAACTATTTGGAAATTGGCATTTAATAAATTGTTATTTATTTGTCATTTGTGTTTTGTTATTTGTTATTTCGATTAAATTTGTGGTAGAACAAAGAAAACTTTATACTTAATGGCTTCTATAAATACAACTGAACATTTAGTAAATATTTGTGCTTTAAAAGGAATTGAGACAGTAATAATTTCTCCCGGAAGCAGAAATGCACCGCTAATTGTGGGTTTTAATCAACATCCTAAAATTAAATGTTTATCAATTCAGGATGAAAGATCAGCTGCATTTTTTGCTCTTGGAATGGCTCAGCAATCAGGGAAAACTGTAGCTCTTGTTTGTACATCAGGGACTGCAGCTTTGAATTATTCTCCTGCAATTGCCGAAGCTTATTACCAAAAAATCCCGTTGCTGATTCTCACAACCGACCGCCCACAGGAATGGGTTGACCAGGCTGATGGACAAACAATAAGGCAAAATAATATCTACAATAATTATATAAAAAAGAGTTTTCAGTTGCCTGTGAAAATTGATAGTGAAGATGATTCATGGTATGTTTCCAGGATTATTTCCGAAGCAATAAACATCACTCAATATGCTAACAAAGGACCGGTTCATATCAATATTCCTTTTCGTGAGCCTTTATATAATGGGAAAATTGATATTTCTAATGATTATAAACTCATTGATATTATTCCTTCACAACCGACTCTTGCTAAAAAGGATTTGGTAAAATTAGTTTCTGCCTGGCACAAATTTAAAAGCAAAATTGTTTTGGTTGGAATGATGGATAAGGATTCTGAATTGAACGCTATTCTTGAAAAACTATCAAAAGATTTTTCTGTTGTGGTTTTAAGTGAAACAACATCAAATATAAATAGTGATGAATTCTTTCCTTGTATCGACAAACTTTTAGCAAGTATTTCAAAAGATGAAGAAAAAGATTTTTCACCTAAACTTTTAGTTACAATCGGTGGAGCAATAGTTTCAAAAAAGATTAAGGCATTTTTCAGAAATCACAAAGCAAAGGAGCATTGGCATATTTCGGAAGTTGACTTACACATAGACACTTACAAAAGCTTAACAAGAAATGTTTGCGTTGATGCAAAATATTTTTTCAATTCAATAATTGACAACATTCAAGCTGATGATAAAGAGTTTAAAGCTAAGTATATTGCTAAAAAAATTCATATAGAAAACAAGCATAATGAGTTTTTAGACAAAGCCCCATTTTCAGATTTAAAAGTATTTGATACTGTTTTGGAAGCAATACCTGAAAATTCAAATCTGCATTTAGCCAATAGCACACCTGTTCGTTATTCTCAACTTTTCATTCCAAAGAAGAAACTAATTTTTAATTCAAATCGAGGGACTAGTGGAATAGATGGTTGTGTTAGCACTGCTGCCGGAGCAGCATACGAAAATAAAATCCCAACAACCATAATCACTGGTGATATTGGATTTTTGTATGATTCAAATTCATTATGGAATAATCATATATACCCCTTGCTAAGAATTATAGTAATTAACAATTCAGGTGGTGGAATTTTTAGAGTAATTGAAGGACCTGATAAAACTAATGAACTAGAAGAATTCTTTGAAACAAAACATAATTTGAATTTCGAAAATATTGCAAAGACCTTTGATTTATCATACTATTTTTGTGATGATTTAAAATCTTTGCAGAACCAAATAACTGAGTTTTATGATTTATCAAAAAACAAAGCTGCAATACTTGAAATAAAAACTCCAAGGCTGGAAAATGCGAAAGTTTTAAAAGATTATTTTAGGAGTCTAATGATGAAATGATTAAAGCAATAATGAATTATTTAAATAAGTTGTGTGGTATAAAAGTACATTAATAATGAAAATTTTAAGGCATTTAAAATGTGGATATATGATTATAATCTCATGTGTAATTTTATATGCGTTATGATTTTTAGAGATTCTTTTTTTAATGTACCTGATGGAATGAATGTGTTTTTTATTTCTTTAGCTACAATTATTAGCATACCATCATTAATTCTTCACATTAACTATTTTGAAAACGATTTTAGAAAAAAAGTGAATTTTGATTTAAAAAACAGAGAATTAACTATAGATCAAAAACATAGAACTACTATTTTATTTAATGAAATTACTAAAATTGATCAGTATGTTTCATTTTTTGGAAGGTACTGGAATATTGCAGTTTTTATGGGTAATGAATACAATTACTATAAAATATACACTAAGAATAAAGGAATATTTATAATTACTTGTTTAACAATTATGTCTCAGTCAAAAATCCCATTATGTGTAACTGAAAAAATTGACATATATCCGTTAATAAAAAACAAATAACACCCTACAGCAAAAAATAAAGATTATAAAACACTTTTATTAAGAAACAAATGAATAAAAAAAGAAACTTGAAAATGCAAAGGTTTTGAATGATTATTTTCGGAGTTTAATGATAAAATGATTAAATCAATAATGTATATATAAAGAAGTTAGGCTCAGTAGGACAATCTCAACTAAAGCATGGAAATACATTTTAATATAATTTCAAAACTTAGATACAGTAAAACTAAGATAACTTTAATTACTATTGTATATGGTTTACTAACTTTCATTTTACCCATATTATTCGTCATCTTTACTCCATTTAATGTTACAACTACTGGTATCATCTCAATTTCATTATTAATTATTTTGTTTATTTTGTCAAGACCAATTGAAAATTCATGGTTATATCGGACTAGCATTATAGACAAGGCTGTTATTACTAAAGAATTTATAAAATTGAAAGAAGAAGAAATATACTGGGATAGTCTAAGAGATATAGAAATAAAAAAGTATATAAAATACGGGTTAGGCAACAATATTTCAACATGGAAATTTAGTTACTTTGTTAGGTTTATCTGTCTTAATGAAGAAATTAAAACTCTTTATATTAGTAAGTTTTCAATTGATGATAAAAAACATAATTTCATTAATGTAATTTTAGGACTAAATAAAATAAATAAAAGAATAAGAGCAAAATGCAAACAACAAGAAACTGGAAACAAATAAAAGAATTCAAAGAGATAAAATTTGATTTCTTTGAAGGTATTGCAAAAATCACAATAAATCGCCCAAGATATTATAATGCTTTCACACCGACTACTGTGGCGGAAATGATTGAAGCAATGAGGATTTGTCGCGAAGACAATAAAATTAATGTTGTAGTTTTCACCGGTGAAGGCGACAAAGCATTTTGCTCCGGTGGCGACCAGAATGTGAAAGGAAAAGGTGGTTATATTGATGAAGATGGCATTCCAAGATTAAATGTTTTGGATTTGCAAAAGCTAATTCGGAATCTTCCAAAACCTGTTATTGCAATGGTAAATGGTTATGCTATTGGTGGTGGCCACGTTTTGCATATTATGTGTGATTTAACTATTGCATCTGAAAATGCAATTTTTGGACAAACAGGACCTAAGGTTGGTAGTTTCGATGGTGGTTTTGGTTCATCATATCTTGCACGTCATGTTGGTCAGAAAAAGGCTCGGGAAATTTGGTTTCTTTGTCGGCAATATTCTGCAAAAGAAGCTTGTGATATGGGAATGGTAAATAAAGTTGTTCCTTTTGAAGAGCTGGAAGATGAAGTTGTGGATTGGTGCAAAACAATTATGATGAGAAGTCCACTGGCAATTCGTATGATAAAAGCAGGATTAAATGCTGAACTTGATGGACAGTCAGGAATCCAGGAGCTTTCAGGAAATGCGACTTTACTTTATTATTTAACTGAAGAAGCCCAGGAAGGCAAAAAAGCATTCCTTGAAAAACGTGAGCCTGATTTTCAAAAGTTTCCTAAGTTTCCGTAAAAAATATTGCCACGAATGCACGAATTACAATAATAGCCACGAATACACAAATTAAAATAATAGCCACGAATGCACGAATGAAAACAATAGCCATGAAACTTGTCCGTATGGATGCACGAATTAAGAATATAGCCATGAATACACAAATTAAAATAAAACATTGAGCAAAACAAAAATCTGGTTAGAAGCATTTCGCTTAAGAACTCTCCCACTTGCATTTTCATGCATTATAGTCGGAAATGCTCTTGCTTTTGTTGAAGGTGAATTTTCATATTTGGTTTTTGCTTTGACTCTGTTAACAGCGTTATTTCTTCAGGTTTTATCAAATCTTGCTAACGACTATGGCGACAGCCAAAAAGGAACTGATAACCTAAACCGAGTTGGTCCGGAACGAACAGTTCAAAAGGGAGATATTTCACCTAAAGCAATGAAAATTGCAATTATTATTTTTGTGCTTCTTTCATTAGCTTCGGGTATTTCATTAATTCTTATTGGCTTAAGCAATATCAGTTTAAATATTAAGCTCATATTTCTGATTGTTGGTATTGCAGCAATTGCAGCGGCAATAAAATATACAGTTGGCAAAAAAGCTTTTGGCTATCATGGATTTGGCGATTTGTTTGTTTTTATTTTCTTCGGTTTGGTTGGTGTGATTGGCAGCTATTATCTTCACACACATAGATTTGATTTTTTAATCTTATTGCCTGCCGCTTCCATTGGATTTCTAAGCACAGGGGTTTTAAACCTAAACAATATCAGAGATATAGAAAACGATAAGATTTCAGGAAAAAACACAATACCTGTTAAGATTGGATTAAAGGCTGCAAAATTCTATCACGCTTCTTTATTGACTTTAGCAATTGCTTGTTCAATAATCTACGTCATATTAAAATTCGAATCTTATAATCAATATGCCTTTGTGGTTGTTTTGCCAACTATCATTGGAAATATAATTTCAGTTTTTAAGATTAAAGAATGCAAAGATTACGATAAACTTTTAAAGCCTTTGGCAATTACTACTTTTATTTTTGCGGTGGTTTTTAGTGCTGGCTTGATTATAAGTTATTTTGCATAAAACCAGAATGATAATGCTTAAAGCCCAATTCATAAAATATAATTTAAAATTCAAAATTCCATCAGGGACTTCTCGAGGAGTTTTAACTGATAAGGAATCATGGTTTTTGAGAATTACTGATACTGAAAATGACAAAAGCGGTTTAGGTGAATGCAGCATTATTCGTGGCTTAAGTTTCGATGATTGTGTTGATTATGAAGAAAAATTAAAATGGCTTTGCGAAAACATTAATTCAGATTTAAGCTATTTATATAAAGAATTACAGAAGTTTCCATCTATAAGTTTTGGGTTGAATTCAGCTTTACTCGACTTGGAAAACAATGGCAATGGAATTCTTTTTCCTTCGGATTTCACCGAATCAAAATCTTCAATTTTAATAAACGGTTTAATTTGGATGGGCAGTTTTGATTTTATGAAATCACAAATTGAAGAAAAAGTCAGAAAAGGATTTAGTTGCATAAAAATCAAAATTGGCTCAATAGATTTTAATGAAGAATTAAGGATTTTAAAGTTTATCAGAACTGAATACGAAAATGAAAATATTGAATTAAGAGTTGATGCAAATGGAGCATTTTCCTATCCTGAAGTTTTTGAAAAGTTGAAAAGATTAAGTGAGTTTAATATTCATTCGATTGAGCAACCAATAAAAAACCGTCAATGGGAAAATATGGCTGATGTTTGTGCAAAATCACCAATTCCTGTCGCTTTGGATGAAGAACTAATTGGAATATTTAATAAAGCAGAAAAGCAAAAACTATTAGAAACAGTAAAACCAAATTATTTAATTTTCAAACCATCAATGCTTGGCAATTTTGATGTTTGTAATGAATGGATAGTTTTAGCAGAAAAGAATAATATAGGATGGTGGATTACCTCAGCTCTTGAATCAAATGTTGGATTAAACGCAATTGCTCAATGGACATTCACTCTTAAAAATCAAATACATCAGGGTTTGGGAACTGGGCATTTATATACTAATAATTTTTCTTCTCCGCTTAATTTAGATGGGGAGAGATTGTTTTATGATAGGGATGTTGATTGGGATTTGGCGGCTTCAAAGATATAAGTCGGAAGACCGAAGTCGGAAGACGGAAGAAATGAGACATTTGTACTATTTAGAAAGATATTAATAATTAGAATCCACAATAAAATAAAATAAAATAAAATTAATCAAGCGATACCACTTCGGACTCCCGACTTCG
>JAIPBB010000172.1 GCA_021739805.1 Saprospiraceae bacterium
GATTTCCGGTATGCTCTGTGGCCCATCAATAATACCAGATTGAAAAATCTCTTTTGTAACATCATCCTGAACAAAAATTACGCCTTGAAGATTATTTAAATTTTCAACTGTGTGCCGCGTGGGGAAAGTATAAGATTTAGTAACATTCACGAAAAAGTTTGGCTGAAATGGTCCAATTGAAGAGCCGCCAGCATCTGGCACCATTTTTTTCAATACATAATGAAATTCAGTCTCTCCATTTGTTGAAGCATTATTATGAGTTACTTTTTCAACAAGTGCGATATGTAATTTCAATGGTGTCGTTGGATTAGTCCATTCTGGTAAAGGTAGTAATGAGGCTTTAATGGTAATAGCGTTTCCGTTTCTAACAAAACTTACATTAGTTATTGATAGATAGGCAGCAGCAGGGAAACTTTGAAATTGAACCTGTTCATAATATCTCGGGTCTATTCTTGATGTTCCATTCACATACATATCCGGAATAGAATCCACTCCATAGAAGCTTTTACGAGCATCTCCATCCACTGTTGAATATATATCAGGGGACTGTTGATATTTAATAACTGCGTATTTTCCGGGGTTTGCAGTAAATATTTTATTTAGGGTATCGTTTCCATCCTTACATTCTTCTGATGCAGAACTTGAGAATACCTCATGGAACACCAAGCGAGGAACAAAAATTCCCATAACTTCTATTGTTTTATAACAAGTATCATTACTAGTTTTTTGGTCAACATGACCCCCATTAATACTATCACACCACACTTTCAAATGGTAAATTCCTACTGTGTCAGGTAACCACCATTTGCTGTGGAAATACCAGTCGGTGCCAAGTTGTGGAATATTTGAAATTGTAACTTTATCAGTGTAAATTGAATCATTGTCAAATTGATAATTCACATTATAGCTAGTCACATTTAAAGAACCAAAGTTTACCAGAGTTCCCCTAATTTCAATACTCGTTTTGCTTTGAAATGGATTTGTTTGTATCCAGTCAACTGACATATCATACTGTGGTCGTTGTCCGGGAATAAATTCGTAATATTCATTGTCGCTTTGTCCATCACCATAGCTGCTGGCAAGTGCATAAATATTTGGCGAACCGGCAACAGCAATAGCGGTAGAACTATTAATTTGTATCCCAAGAGTAAGTGGTGGTGAGCAACTATTCTTCTTTTTAGTCATTTGGTCAACGATGTAGATTTTATTGGTTGTTTCTTCTAGTACAATACTCCAATAAACATAACAATTGCCACCAGGCGGTGTACTATAAGAATCGAAGAAAATCCAGAGCTGACGTTGCCCGGGCTGACCAAAAGTTTTAGTAACTATATGGTCGTTTGATGAAGCGTCACCGGAAGCAATACCCCAAACACAGATTGAATTATTAGGAATATTTCCGGAAGGTATGTTGACATGAGGACCTGGATCTGCTGTTGCAGAAGTTGTAAAAGTTAAAACTCCTGAAGTATGAACTTTAAAGCTTGTTACTACAGCATCATTAAATTTGAATGTGAAAGGAATTGTTTGAACCGCTGTCCATGCAGGTACTGTTGATGGTTGGATATCTGTCCAGCCGAAAGCCAATCCTCCTCCATAAGGCTTCTCGTTATTATTATTTAAATTGCCGGGATTTCCGCCGGGTGTAACAGGAGGTCCGTTGTAATAGTATCCTGTTTGAGAAATAACAAGAGACACTATAAATACCATTGATAGGGTAAAAATTAATTTTTTCATACTTAAAACTGTTAGAATTTGTGAATACTAAAATTGGCTATAAAATTAATTGTCATAATAATAAGAAACAAGAAAATATTTAATTCTTTTTAAAAACTGAAAAACAATACACCTAAATTAATTTAATTGAGTTCATTGCGAAAAAATCAAATTGCTGTTCCGGAAAAATGAAATCTTAAACTTGTCGCAAAATATGAAATTATCTTTATATTTGCAAATTAATTATTGTTCAAGTATTTTCTTATTAGAATATTTTTAATTAAGCCCGATTCCAAAGAATTAAATCTGGCATCTGTTTTGTTAAAATCAAGCTCGGGGATAGTGATTAACAAAAAAATATTCTTTTATTGTTTTAATTAAAATGAAATATTAATATTGCAATCCGAATTAATCAAGTTGAAAATAAATAATATTAATAATATGAAAAAATTAAGCATAACACTATTATTGTCAGTGTTTTTTATCGGTTTATGTGTAGCACAGGAAAATGACAAAAAATTCCAAACTATTCCATCTGCAAATCTGAAAACTATTAGTGGAGAAACTGTTAATTCAGAAACTTTTTCTAATGATGGCAAGCCATACATCATTTCATTCTGGGCAACATATTGTAAACCCTGCATAAAAGAACTTAATGCAATTGCAGAAGTTTATGATGACTGGCAGGAGGAGCAAGGTGTTAAAATTATTGCAATTTCGATTGATGATTCAAGAACTTCAAGAAGTGTTCCCGTGCTTATTAGTGGAAAAGGTTGGGAATATGAATTTTATCTTGATGAAAATAGTGATTTTAAAAGAGCTATGAATGTTAATAATGTTCCTCATACATTCATCGTAAATGGCAATAATGAAATTGTGTGGCAACATACAACATATTCAGAAGGTGCAGAAGATGAACTCATAGAGTTAATTGAAAAGCTCAATAATGGCGAAGATATTTCAGGAGAATAATAAATAATTTCTAATAGTTGTGAGAAAAATATTATCAATAAATTGGAGCAAGCTAATTTTAATAATTTCCTTGCTCCCTTTGTTTTCTTTCGGACAAGATATTCTTAGCTCCGGACAAGTTCATGGCAATTTCCAGTTAGATGCCCAGTATTATCTCGAAGATTCCACCATTGGAGCACCTGAAGTCCCTGAAAAAATGGGAATGAATGCTTTTGCAAATATAATTTATACTAATAAAAATTTTGAAGCCGGAGTCAGATACGAAAGCTATCTTAATCCACTTCAAGGTTATGACACTCGCTATAAGGGGAATGGATTTGCTTATAGGTATGCAAAATATACTAATGATGATTTTGAAATTACGGTGGGTAATTTTTATGAGCAATTTGGAACCGGATTAATCTTCCGTGCTTATGAAGAAAGAAATTTGGGCTACGATAATGCAGTTGATGGTATTAGAGTGAAATACAATCCTTTTAAAGGTGTAACTGTTAAAGGAATTGCCGGATATCAAAGAAATTTTTGGGAAAAGAGTGAAGGGATTATTAGGGGTATTGATGGAGAAATTTTCATAAATGATTTGGTGAAAAAATATCAGGACTCCAAAACAAGAGTAACTATTGGCGGTAGTTTTATTAGTAAATTTCAATCAGACCAAGATCCATTATATAAGCTGCCTGAAAATGTAGGATGTTACGGTGGTAGGCTTAGTGTTTCAAGAGGAAAAATTAATGTTTATAGCGAATATGCATATAAAATTAATGACCCTTCAGGTGTGAATGGATTTATTTATAAACCGGGAGAATCTTTATTAATCGAAACTTCATATTCACCGAAAGGATTAGGGGTTTCTTTGGCAGTAAAGCGAGTTGATAATATGAATTATCGAACAGATAGAGCAGCAACAGGCTCTTCATTAAATATAAATTATTTGCCTGCATTAACCAAACTACACACTTATAGCTTGTCAGCAATTTATCCTTATGCCACACAGCCTAATGGTGAAATGGGATTATCCGGAACTATAAATTATAAATTTAAAAAAGACACCAAAATAGGAGGAAAATACGGAACTGCAGTAGCACTTAATTATTCACGTGTAAATTCTATCGACAAAACCGCAATTGACTCATTAACACCAATTGGTCAAAAAGGTACGCTGGGTTATGAATCAGAGTTTTTTAAGATAGGCGACAGGAAATATTATGAAGATTTTAATATTGAAATCACAAAAAAATTCAATAAAAAAATTAAAGGTGTTTTTTCATGGGTAAATATGATGTACAATATTGATGTTAACCAGGGACATGCCGGACAGCCTGATGTTTATGCAAATATTGCTATTGCTGATGTTAGTTATAGGTTAAAGGATAGGAACTCAGTTCGTCTTGAATTACAACATCTTTCAACACATCAGGATGAGAGAAACTGGGCATTAGCTTTGGTAGAATACAGCACCAAACATTGGTTTTTTGCTTTGATGGATCAATATAATTATGGCAATGATGATAGCGAGAAGCAAATCCATTATTATACTGCATCAGTTGGATATAATAAAAATACAAGCCGAATCGCTTTATCTTACGGAAAACAGCGTGAAGGTATTTTATGTGTTGGCGGTGTTTGCAGAGCAGTTCCGGCAGCCAATGGATTAACACTTACTCTTACAAGTAGTTTTTAATTTTTTTTAATTTATTATATAATGAGATTTCTTAGATTTATTGCACTAATAGTTTTATCGGGTTTTTTATTTATTTCTTGCGATAAAATTGAACCACCTTTTACTGAAAAGATAGTTGTTCCACCACTTAAAGATACGATTTTCAAAAAGGTACTTCTTGAAGAATATACCGGCTTCAAATGTGTTAACTGTCCTGCGGCTTCAGAATTGGCAGATTCATTGAAGCATGATTATGGTGAAAGACTTATTGTGATGGCAGTTCATAATGGAAGTTTTGCACAACCATTTCCAAGCGGTCTTTTTTCTTATGATTTTAGAACTCCTGCAGGTGATGCGTGGGGTGTGCATTTTGGATTGGGATCAAACCCTCCAAAAGGTATGGTAAACAGAATTGGATATCCCACTCAAAATATATTAAATCCCGATGATTGGCCAACAAAAATTCAAAATATTATTTTAGACTCTGCAGATGCCAATATTGAAATTCAAACAATATTAAATGAGACAACTAAAAAACTTAATGTTAACATTGATGCTTATTTTTATACTCAGTTAATTGGCGATTACTATGTTAATGTATGTTTAATTGAAGATAGTATTATAGAAAATCAAAAAATGCAAGGTGTTGGAGATGTTCTTGATTATAATCATATGCATGCTCTAAGAGGTTCTATTAGCAGTATTTGGGGTGACTTTTTAGTTTCGAACCCAAGCCCTGACAGTGCAAATTCCATTTCACAATCATACACAGATTACACAATCTCAAATTATAGAGATTTGAAAAATTGTTCAGTTGTTGCCTTTATTTATAGACACGATAATGCTGCTGGTGGTAAATATGGAGAGTATGAAATAGTTCAGGCGGAGCAAAAGAAATTGAAGTAGATTATTTATGTCGGAAGTCAGAAGTCCGAAGACGGAAGACAGATTTCATTAAGTTCGAGACCTATATCCTGCATCTTGTATCTTGTATCCAGCATCCAGCATGCTGAATCCTGTATCTTGCATCCTGCATTGCCCTATCTTCCAATTTCTATATCATCCTGCTTACGGCCTTTGTAATTATTAATTCGATAGCTTAAACCAACTCTTATAACAGGAGATTCATTTTTATAGTAAAAATATGAGTAGAAATTATTATACCTGGTTTCATTCTCAAATTTTCCTGTTGAAAAAATATTATGCCCTGCAATTGTAAAAGTTGCTTTGCGATTTAAGAAATCATGTCTGAAAGCAAGATCAGCATAATAAAGTTCTTTCTTTTTTCCCTGGCCTTCAACTCCGGGACTAACATAAAGACACATTAACTGAATGCGGGTTTTAGTTGAGAATTTAAATGTAGCTGTTAAACGTGAATCCCAGGAATTGCTATTTTGATTTAGATTTTCACCTATAACTACTGACTTGATTTCATAATTATAAACATTACCCGCAAGATTAAGATTACACCATTTTTTAAGATCCCAATTAAATAACATCTCCATACCATAAGCCGATGTTTTATCAAGATTATCATAAGTGATATAGGCAATATTATTTGCATCAATATTAACGGTCATTAGTTTAGTGTTGTTAGTTTGGCGATAGAAACAACCCAGCGAAACAAAACCTTTTTTTATTTTATTGAAATAGTTGAACTCATAAGAATCAAAATCTTCAGGTTTCAGCAATGGATTTCCTGAGCTATAATTGTAATTATCAGAATAATCAGGAAATGGATTTAATTCATAGGGCTGTGGTCGGTTGATTCTTCGTGTGTAACTTAACTGAAGCTGTTGCTCTTTTGTTAGCTTTTTCGAAATGTGAACCGTGGGATAATAGTTAAACATATAAACAGGATATTTTTCATCGGTTGTTATCTGATGCAAAAGCCTGTCAGTGTATTCAAGTCGGCATCCAAGCTGATATTGAAATTCTTTAAAAGAGTTTGAATATGTTCCGTAAGCTGAGTAAAGTCCCCTGTCGAAAGTCCACTCATTTGAAAAGTTCAGGTCTTTAATCCATGTGTTATTGGCTGAATTAAAATCTTCATAAATAAAATTTGAAGTTCCATTTGTTAAATGAAGCTGCATACCGGTTTCGATTTTTCCTTTACCAAAAGGTTTTACGTAATCAATATTTCCTCTTATATTATTTCTGATAGGATTATGATTTGAACGACTAATGCTGGCATTTCCTGTTGGATTCCAATTATTATCTGAGTTTTGCTGATTAGACTCTTCAATGTCGTCACCATCCCATTGCCATCCTGCTATTGAAATATCAAGTTTATGGGATTGTCCGTCAAATTGACGTTGAAAATCAACTCTTCCGGCATAATAAATTCCGTCAACTTCGAAATAATTATCTGAAACTGAATAAAGCTCATTTGTTGCAGGATTATCCCAAAGATGATACTTAGTGTCAAAATTCCTAAACATTCCGAATCCACCAACAGTTCCGGCTATTGTTAGAGTGTTTTTATCACTTAAATATATATCGGAGCCACCATTTACTCTCCATGGTCTTGATACTCTTTTTCTGATAGTTGTTTCACTTAAATAATTTGTTGTATCAACAGAATAATACAATTCCCTATCGTTTCTGGATTCTGCATTATTTGTATGTCGATTGTAGTTGGCACTTATGAAATAATTGACTTTTTTGTTTCTATAATTAAATGTTAAATCACCACCATATTTATCACCTGTTGCAATGGAAGCATTGATAATCCCATTAAATCCTGTGTTTTTTTCCTTTTTCATTACTAAATTGATAATGCCTGCTGTTCCGTCAGGGTCATACTTAGCCGAAGGATTTGTAATGATTTCAATTTTATCAATAACACTTGCGGGCATTTGTTTTAAAATATCATTTCCTGACAGCACGCTAGGTCGTCCATCAATTAAAACAGTGAAGTTCCCACTTCCTCTCAACAAAACATTGCCTTCGATATCAACTCTAACAGATGGTACATTTTCCAACACATCTGAGGCTGTTCCATTAGCTGCATTAATATGCTGGCTTACGTTTACAATTTTTTTGTCAATTTGATAATCGATATAGGATTTTTCACCAACAATTTCAACTCCCTTAATATTTTCTGTTGACTGTTCGAGTTTAATGTCTCCAAGATCAACGAGTTTCTTGTTTTTTGATAGAATTATATCCGATTTGTAAATTTTATAATATCCAATAAAATCAACTGTTAAATAATATTTTCCATAGGGAAGATTTGGCAATATAAATTGCCCGCTTGTATCAGTGATTGTTCCACTTATAATTGATGAATCCTCTTCTGAGAATAAAACAATATTGGCATATTCAATTGATTTATTTAATCCTTTGTCTGAAACTTTTCCTTTTATAAGTCCATCACCCTTAGCAATTGCTTTGTTTGATGTTTGGGAAAATGTGTTAAAAGAAAATAGAAGTAATAGAAGTGTTAATTTAATAATTCTCATATCAGTCTTTTTTTGGTTTATAAATTTTCAACCTAGAAAATGATATGTGCAAAAGACTTATTAGAAGAAAATATCCCTTTTGGTATTTTGGTGAAAATACCAAAAGGGATAAATTTATAAATTATTTTGTTGGTTTCATTATAAGCTGAATTGCATCCTTATCGCTAAGGAATTTATTAGCTGCTTCCTGGATTTCCTTAGGAGTTAGTGAGTTAATTTCCTTTTCATATTCATCAATTCCTAAATACAAATTTTCATTGTGAAAATGATTGTTTTGCAAAACACCTAACCAATACCTGTTTTCTTTAATTCTCTCGGTATGTGTTTTGATTTTGTTTTTCTTATATTCTGCTAAATGCTTTTCAGAAGGTCCGTCTTTCTTTAAATTTTCTACTCCTTCATAAACCATTGCTGCTAGTTTATCAGCATTTTCAGGTCCACAATCAAAGGACATGGTCATTTGGAATTCTTCTTTTGGATAATGGCTGGTGCTTAATCTAACTCCAACACCATAAGTTCCACCTTCTTCTTCACGTATGGTTTCGGTGTAGGTAGTTGTTAAAACAGCTTGAATTGCATCCAAAACCAGCCTGTTTCTTTTATTATAAACAAAGTCATTATGATAACAAATATAAACTGTGCTTTTAGCAACTTCCATCGGAAACTCAATTGTTTTATTAACTTTTTGTTTTGGATAGTCAACTCCCAAATCTTTCCATTTTTCCTTATTATTAGTCTTTGAAAGACTTCCAAGATATTTCTCTAATAATGGTTTTGCTTTTTCAATATCCACATTACCAACAAAGAAGAAAGTAAAGCTGGCAGGGTCAGCAAATCGTTTTTTATAAATATCACCAATTTTATTAAAATCAGCTTCGTCGAGCAATTCAACCGACATAGGTCTTGCTCTGAAGTTGTAATCAGCAGTTATCCATTGAACACTATCTCTGAACAATGAGCCGGGGTCATTGGATTTATTAGCCATATAGCTTTTATAACGTGTCATTAATGAATTAAATGCAGTTTCATCAATTCTTGGTTTTGTAAAATACAAATGAACTAACTGAAGCATAGTTTCAAAATCGTCAGGTGAAGCACTACCGTTAAAACCTTCTTCCAATTCACTAATAAATGGAGAGACTCTAACTTTTTTATCAGATAACATTTTTCTAAGTTCAATATTATCGAAGTCAGAAATTCCACCGTTTGAAACTACTGAACTAGCAAAATCAGCCGAAACAGCATCTGTATTTCCATATAATGATGAGCCGCCAAGGCTATAAGCTGACATTAAAATTTCGTCGGCTTTGAAATCTGTTTGCTTAATAAATATTTTAATTCCATTGCTAAGAGTCCACTCGATTGTTCCCAATTGTGCATCTTTAGTTTCTTTTACCACTTTTCCCGGAAGAACTTTTTCAGCGAATAAAGGTTTGTTTGAAACTTTATCTTTATAGGCTTCAATTCCTTCTTTTTTAGATATTGAATTAACGATTGATAGTATTTCTTCTTTGCTGGATAAATCAGTATCTTCTTTGTCGGGTCCGGTAATAATAACAACTCTGTTTTTATCAGTTATCCATTTCTTAGCCAAATTATTAACATCTTCCAATGTAATCATAGGTATTACGGCTTTCGAAAATTCAACTTCAAATTCAATTCCCGGAATTGGTTCGCCTGTTAAAAAGTGCGATTGATATTCACGGCAGAATTGTGCTGATTTTCTTTTGTCTTTTTCTTTATAAGCTGATTCTATTCGTGTAAGATAGTCTTTTTTTGCTCTTTCTAATTCAGTTTCGGTAAAACCAAATCTTTTAACTTTTTCATTTTCGAGTAGAATAGTTTTTAAGCTTTCCTGGATTTTATTGTTTTTAGATATTGCCATTGAAATATATGCATCCTTCGTTCTTCTAATGTTACCGTAATATGAGTAAGCATTAACAAAAGGAGCTTCAGCTTTTTCAGTAATCTCCGCTAATCTTGCATTTATCATTATGCTGTATAATTGTTGTTGAATCTGGTCAACAAAGTATTTAGCATCTTTAGTTTTTACATTATCATGTTTATAATAAATGCTAACGTTTGAAAAGCGTGCTTCTTTATCTTTTTCAATAGCTACATAGGTTTCATCATGGTCAGGAATTTCAAAGTCAATTCTTGGTTTTGGAGATTCAAATTTCGGTGCGGTAGAAAAAAGTTTAATCACTTTTTGTTCCATCTCTTTTACGTCAAAATCACCAACAATAATCACTCCTTGTAAATCCGGACGATACCATGTTTTATAAAAATCTTTAATTACCGGATACTTGAAATTGTCAATAATATTAATATCACCAATAACATCTCGTTCAGCATATTTCGAACCTTTGTAAAGGATTTTATCAGTTTCTGTTCTCATTCTGAAAGAAGCACCACGTCTTGTTCTCCACTCTTCATGGATAACTCCTCTTTCATTATCAATTTCTTCATTATCAAAGGATAGATTATATGCCCAGTCAAATATAATTTGCAATGATGTATCAATGTTTTCTTTAACATCAATTGGGACTTTCTGGAGCATATAATTTGTAAGGTCATAACTGGTGTATGCGTTAATTTCAGGTCCGAATTTCATACCAACTCTTTGGAGATAGTTAATAATTTCTTTTTTCTCAAAATTCTTGGTTCCGTTGAATGCCATGTGTTCACAGAAGTGAGCAAGACCATTTTGGTCATCATTTTCGTCAATAGCACCAGCTTTAACAGTTAACCAAAATTGAGCTCTGTCTTTTGGAAGCTCATTCTTGCGAATGTAATAGGTTAATCCGTTGTCGAGTTTTCCATAAACTACTAATGGGTCAATGGGTAATGGTTTGCCTTCGGAAGATTTAGGTTGTGAAAATCCAATTGAAAATGTAAAAATTAAAATTAAGCTTAAAATACTTTTAATAAATTTCATTTTAGATGAGTTTTTGTGAATAAATTGTTCTCGGCTTATCAATAAAAGAGCCAAAACATATAAGGCTCAAAAGCACAAGAATTTGCGAAGATATAGCTTTTCAATTGAAATTTTAAAAAGATTTTTAATTATTCAATAATGGACAGGAGTGTGCGAAACTGGACAGGAAGCTGCTTTATTTATTAATCAAAAGCTTCTTCGTAACACTTTCGTTTCCGTTATTTACCTGAATTAAATATAATCCACTTTTTAAAGAACTCACATCAATTTCATTAGTTGAAAGATTATCAATTTTAATTAGGCTTTCTTTTAAAACATTAAAAATACATACTGAAATTTCTGACTCAAATTCATTCTCTATTATTATTTTATCAGAAGCAGGATTTGGATAAAAAGTGAGATTCTCAAATAAATTATCTTCCATTAAACTTGTTTGAATAACAATTATTGACTTGCTGGTAACTATAGTATCACAATCGTCATAAGATGATAAAGTAATATTATATGTTCCAGGCCCGGGAAAAGTATATAAAGGATTTGATGCT